>CAJYBL010000218.1 GCA_913064995.1 uncultured Alphaproteobacteria bacterium | reverse complement strand
CCAAGGAAAAACCAGATTGATATGATCTCTTGCGGCACATCCTCAAGCCCGGGAAGATACTGTAAACCTGATAAACCGTTATTGCCACGTAGGCCACTCTCGTTCTGGAAGAGATATAAGGAAAGCGCAAGCGTCATTGCCTGTGTTAAAATTGATAGATACACACCATTTACCCGTGACCGAAACGCCAGCCAGCCAAATAAAAACGCTAGCAGGCCCGGTACCAGAACAACCAAAATCAACTGCACCCAAAGCAGATCGGCAAAGCTCCAAATCAGCGGAATATCCGCACCTCCAACAACGCCAAATATCTGCGTTCCAACAGCGTCACTAATTTCTGCCGAGGTGGGCGGTAATACAGCATTTTGGGCGGCCTCAATCACGATCAATTTCGTTCGAGCAAACATAAGCCACATGCCAATCATATAGCCACCAAGTCCAAAAAAGGCAAAATGCCCGAGTGATAAAATGCCACAATAGCCCCAGACCAAATCCATCGCGATGGCGATGATACAAAGGCATAGGGTTTTGCCAAGCGTCTTGACAAAGCTGGTTGAGATCAAGCCTAGCCCAAAGCCTTCGCCAAGAATTGTAATGCCAAACGTGAACAATCCGAGCGCAGCTAAAAAGATCATAACCGTTGGATTACAGAACAAAAATTTTGTAAAAGTCGTCTTGTCTAACGTCCGGCCAGTGTTCTGCTCAAGTGATTGGCCCATAATTTAATCTCCGGCAGCCCGGCCCTTGAGCGCAACAATGCCACGTGGCCGAAACTGAATAAATAGAATGATAAAAATGATCATGTAAGTTTGTGCTGCCAGAGTATTGGAAGGGTTTAACCATTCGATGCTCTTTTGCAGCGTGCCAATCAACGCCGCACCCGCAAGTGTGCCCCAGATATTGCCAACGCCACCGACCACTACCGTCATAAAACTCTGCACAATATAATCAGATCCCAGCTCAGATGTAACTTTTGAAAACAGGCCGATGGCAACACCAGCGATACCAGCAATGCCAGACCCAAAGCCAAAGGTCAGCATGTTAATGCGATCAGGGTTTATCCCCATGCTAGACGCCATTGCAGGATTTTGTGTCACGGCACGCGTATCAAGACCAAATCTCGTGCGCTTCATAACAAAAATAAGCAGTGCCAGAAAAACCATGCCCAGCATAAAGATAGCGATACGGATGTTACTGATCGCCAGCACGTCGTTGATTGCCAATGCACCGTCCAGCCAATCTGGTGAGGTAAGTGGCCGCGCTTGTGTGCCGAAGATATTTTTTGCGATCTGTTGTAACGCGATACTGATACCAAAGGTTGCGAGCAATGTTTCCAACGGGCGTTTGTAAAGATGCCGGATCACCAGCCGTTCCAGCGCCACGCCAGCGGCAAACGTAACAGCAAACGCTGCTGGAAACGCCACCACCAGTGACAAGGTATAATTTGGCACAAATAGCTGGACCACATAGCCGGTATAGGCACCCATCATGATAAATTCGCCATGCGCCATGTTAATTACGCCCATTACGCCAAAGGTAATTGCAAGTCCAATCGCTGCAAGAAAGTAAATAGAAGCAAGGCTTAACCCGTCGAAAAGCAGGTCGATGGCCTGATAGAAATTTACCTCACCTTCAATTTTGGCAAGAACTGTTTTGGCCGCAGTCACAATTTTCTGTGATGGATTGTCATAAACGGCGTAAAAAACTGCCCCGTCAACCGCCCGCTGAATCGCGTCCTCGTCAATCATTTTTGCTGCACTACCATTAAGAATCAGGCCGCTGTAGGCAGTGCTCCGCGCTGTCTCATTATTCAACCCAGCAACTTTTTCAACTCCAATGCGGCCATCTTTTACAGCGTCAACCAATGCTGCATTACGCGCCTCAATAGATACCAAAGCTGGTGACATCGCGGCATCAACAAGCATGTTATAGGCCGCCTCAACAGATAATTCTGCCGGAGCGCCACCGATAATCGATTGCCTTCCAGCCGCGCCATCATCAAGTTTAATGGTTTTGCCTGGAATGATTATCCGTGCAAGATTTATTCCCTCGGGTAGCTTTGCAGCTACATATAGGTTATCGGTCAGTAATGGGTTTAGAACAGCCCTTGTCTCCAAGGAAAGATCACCCTCCAGCCCATAAATCGCCGCCACTACGGCATCTTCATCCCGACCAAAACCAATCAGGCCAAACCTGTAGGCGCGTGCTAATCGGCGCTTCAGGGCTGCATTGGTTTCTTTTTTTATCGCTGCATCAAGAAGCGCCAAATGGCTTTCGTTAAAATCACGGGCAAGCGCGTCCAAGCTAGCTGCACGCTCATCAGGATCGGCACTCGCAAGCAAAAAAGGCACCAAAGATGCAGAGATTTTTGCGCGCACGCCGCTGTTCGGTTTGATCTGCTTTATTGCAGCTTTGGTGACAGTAGCAAAACCCGCACCCGTTTCGACATTTATTAGTTTTAGGCGGCCATCACCAAGTTTTTGTGCATAGGCGAACTGGCCACTTTCCTTTAAAAAATAAAGGTCTTTTGACCGCCATGTAAGCAAAAATTTCTGCGCGACTGGCCCGCCAAAATCAGCAATCTTAGCAAGGACTGGGGCAACCGTTTTTGACGAACTCTTGTAAATTAAGGGCGCATGTCTGGCGAGTAAATTTTCAAATGTTTGCGCCGCAGCTGAAGGCACAAAAACAACAGCATTTAGCAAACTGAAGGCCAGCAAGCAGAAACCAAAAAAGCTGGGCTTGACGCATTCTAAAAACATTGGAAAGGGTCGAGAGGTTGCCATCTGAGGTTGTCCACTAGGATTTAGGAAAGTTGAAGACACCACGTAATCAGTGTCTTCAAGTCTTTTTTGGGAGGAAAGGGATTACCCTGA
>CAJYBL010000217.1 GCA_913064995.1 uncultured Alphaproteobacteria bacterium | reverse complement strand
GCCATGTACTTCAATCAGATCCGGCGCTCGATAGTTTTTAATCTGGTTCAGGTAGGCTACCACAAAGCCTTTGTTATTGCCATAAACCCATGCCAACTTTGGTTTTAGGCCGCAAAAATTTACATTTGGAAAAGGCATGTCTACATCATTGCCAATCACCCTTATGTCATCATTACGGGCACTTTTTGTAACAAGGTCATTCACTACTGTTGCAACCGCGCCAGCATTTGCCGGTGAAAAGGCTTCTTTGGCAGGCAGTAAAATATCAATGTTCAGGGAATCATCTGCTGTTTTCATGAATTTATTCCAAATGATCGAGCCAAATGATCGGGATAAACGATAATGCGCGGTAATAACAGTCTATTGCATCATTTGAACTACACAACAGGTTACTTAATATGGTGTAATAAAATTTAAGTTCGGACCCGCTTGCTGATAAGTGACAATCACATATGCTTGAAAAGAGAGATAACCGCCGAATCCTTGTTATCAAACATGGTGCGCTTGGCGATATTGTGCAGGCGCTTGACGCTTTTGCAAGCCTTCGTGCTGGCAACCCTCAGGCGCATATCGCCTTGATGACCAGCCCCGGATTCTTATCGCTGGCTAAAATGATGCCTTGGTTTGATGAGGTGATTGCCGATCCGCGTGCTGGGCTGTTGAACCTCGCCGCTGCATGGCGAATTCGCCACTTTTTTCGTCAAGACTGGTCAGTGATTGTCGATATGCAATGCAGCAGCCGAACCCGAAATTATTTTGCGCATTTCATGCTGCCAAACATACGCTGGATTGGCGCCGCTGCTGGCTGTTCGGATCCGCTTCCCGATTTTACCGGTGTGAATAATCGCGACCGTATGGTCACAAGCGCCAAAATGGCAGGCGGTGTTTCGCAAAGCCCTGATATGTCATGGCTTGTCAATGGGGCGGCGCAAACTGACGATCCGGCGGTTATGATTAATGACAGGCAATATGCGGTTCTTATCCCCGGATGTTCGCTGGCAAAGCCGCAAAAACGATGGCCTGCAGACAGGTTCGCTGCAATTGGCAATGAACTGGTTTCGCGCGGGTTTGAAATTGTGCTTGTTGGCACGGCTGATGATCGTGAAGCGGTAAACGCCGTTTTGGCCGCTTCGCCTGATGCGATTGATTTATGCGGGAAAACAAATCTGGCCGGATTGGCGCGATTGCTTGGCGGGGCTGCTTTTGTGATTGGCAACGACACGGGCCCAATGTTTCTGGCAGCCCGAACCGGCGTGCCAAGCCTTATGATCATGGGGCCTGACACTGACCCCTCCATGTCAGCCCCAAAAGGGGCGGCGGCAAGCTGGCTTCAAGGTGCGCCAATTTCTGAAGTCAGCGCTGCTGCGGCGATTGATGCGCTCGAATCGCTTGGTTTGAAACTAAACGCCTAAAACGACGATCCGGGCTGGGTCAAAAATTGATCTTCGTTGCGGCTACTGGGCCTGCCAAGCATGGCATTGCGGTGCGGAAACCGTTCAAAACGGGCGATGATATCACGATGTTTCACGGCGAAGTCATAGGTCAATTTTGACGTATATCTCTCAAATAATGGCAAAGACATGTCTTGGATGCCAATATCTTCGCTATGCATCATCGGCATAAGCATGAAATGACAATAAGATGGTTGGGCAGAATCAAGATATTTGCGCTCAACACAACGAAGGCTTAAGGCCAGCGCTATTTCATCACCCGAAAATGCCCGTGCCGAATGGCGAAACATATTGCGGGTAAATTGGTCAAGCATCACGATAAGCGCAAGACAGCCATCGGCGTCATTGGCCCAATGGTCAAGCCTTCCGGCAAGCGCGTCAGTGACGGCCTTGCCAAACCGGTCTTGGATGGCAGCGTCAAAATCATCATCTTTTTTAAACCAAAATTCGGGTGTTGTTTCGACAAACCAGAAATTTAGAATATCGGCGGCTGAGGGTGTTTTTCCCATGATCTAAGCCTTTCACGTTATAGGGTGATTTTTAGGATTAGATAACCTTACCCGGGTTCATTAAATTTTTTGGGTCTAAAGCTGCCTTGATTGATTTCATGGTATTGATGATCGCAGGGCTTTTGACTTTGGCGAGCTGGTCACGTTTGACCTGTCCAATGCCATGTTCGGCGCTGATTGACCCGCCATATTTGGTGACGTTACCATAAAGCAATTCAAGCAATTTTGGGGCTTTGGCGTCAAAATCAGGGTCGCCACCAGCGGCCTGAATAAGATTGAAATGCAAATTGCCATCACCAATATGGCCGTAGCCACAGATGCGGATTTCTGGATCAATCGCTTTTACGCCAGCAACCATATCAGCGTAAAATGCCGATAAGGCTGATTGCGGCAAGGCCACATCTGAGCGCACCACCTTGCCAGCGCGTTTATGTGATTCGGGTGATGATTCGCGAACATCCCATAAGGCATCGCGCTGGGCATCGCTATTTGCGATGGTGGCGTCAATCACCAAACCATCTTCAAAGGCGGTTTCAAGAACTGTTTCCATGATCGACCGGATTGGCGAGCTGCCATTTCCATCAACCTTATTATCGGCTGGATTGGTGCTGCCAATTTCCATCAAAACATTCATCTGGCCAATGGTGACTAGCGGACGCTGGATATTGGGGAATGATTCAAACAGAACATGCAGAATATCGGCCGGAATCAATTCAAAGGCTTCAACCATACCTCCAGAAGCGGCCTGAACCCGATGCAGCAATTCAACCGCCGCATCAACATCACGAATTTCGGCAAAGGCAGTGCTGAGGGCAACAGGTTTTGGAAATAGCCGCATTGTTGCTGCGGTGATGATGCCAAGCGTGCCTTCCGATCCAACAAACAGATCTTTTAAATCATAACCGGTATTATCTTTGCGAAGCCCGCTCA
>CAJYBL010000216.1 GCA_913064995.1 uncultured Alphaproteobacteria bacterium | reverse complement strand
TGGCATGCTTTGGCGCAGATGGACCTTGGTTAATAATCGCTTGGATATGGGTGGCTTTGACCTAATTTGATCCATCAACGCATAACTTACAGCCAGTTTGGAAAATGGTTTTGCTTTACCTATTAAGGCTTTGCTGTCTATTGTAAATAATGGTGGTTAGGAAAGATACAAGTCAGACAGACAATCATTTGCACCAAGTAGCGCCTTTTGGCGCTGCGGCCAGCCTGCAAGGCCACCTTTTGATTGCCAGTCCCCATATTGATGACAATCGCTTTCAACATAGCGTCATTATGATGTGCCAGCATGACCAAAATGCGGCAATGGGCGTTGTGATCAATCAGCGATCAACCCAGCTTGATCTTGGGCATTTATGTGAAACGCTGGAAATGGGCGCGCCGCGGTTTCACGGCGATCAGCCGGTTTACAATGGGGGGCCAGTTGAGAGCACGCGCGGCTTTGTGCTGCATTCCCAAGATCATATGCGTCCCGAAAGCGTTGCCGTAACGCATGAAATTGGCCTGACCTCAAGCGTGAGTATCCTTCGTGATATCACCAATGGCACTGGGCCAGTTCATTCAATTGTTTCGCTTGGCTATGCTGGATGGCATGCAGGCCAGTTGGAACAGGAAATGGCGGCCAATATCTGGCTTAACCTACCAGCAAGCAGCGATCTTTTATTCGGCATTAAAAGCGATGATGTCTGGGCAAAGGCCTATGCAACCCTTGGCGTTGATCCAGCGCATTATGTTGCCGATGCAGGCACGGCCTAGGCAGCAAGCCGCGCCGCCAAATCATCATTCCACATGACCGCCAAAGATGGCCCAACACAGGCCATTGCTGGTGTATTGCCAGAAATCAGGCCAGCAGCCATTTCAGCGATCTTCTGTCCGTCAATCTCGTCAATCGCAGCCAGCAATTCAGCGTCAGATTGTGGCCGCCCAAAAAGCATGATCTGGCGTGCTAACGCATCGCCGCAGCCTGAAACCGACTCACGGCTCATCAATAGATGAGCGCGAATCTGGGCTTTGGCGCGTGCCACCTCATCAGCTTGCACGTTGCCTGCCACCGAGGCCAATTCATCCGCGCATACGGCCAACATTTCATCGACCTGATTGGCAGATGTTCCGGCATAGACCGAAAAGCTGCCGCCGTCAGAATGAAGGGATGAAAATGAAAAAATCGAATAGCAAAGCCCGCGTTTTTCGCGCACCTGCTGGAATAATCGTGATGACATGCCGCCACCATAAAGGGTCGATAACGCCATCAGCGAAAACCGTTCGGCCATTGTGTCAATTTTGGCCGGAAGCCCAAAAACAATATGTGATTGTTCAAGATCGCGCTTGGCCATTTTGCGACCACCTGTCCATGATGCGGCATGGCGTATCGCAGATGTGGCATTCCCGATATGGCCAAGCCGCGCGCCAATGCGCTTTACCAGATCATCATGATCAACCGATCCAGCAGCACAAACAAGCATCTGACCCGCGCCATAGTGACGCCGCAAAAAAGTTTCCAAATCTTGCTGGCAAAATGCCGAAACGCTATCGACCGTCCCTAAAATCGGCCGTCCAAGCGCATGACCATCATAACAGGCCGCCGAAAACAGATCGAAGACCAGATCATCTGGTGTATCAAGCGATTGCCCAATTTCCTGAATAATGACACCGCGTTCTCGTTCGATTTCCAATTCTGGCAAGGTCGATTCGGTCAGAATATCAGCAAGAATATCAACGCCAAGATCAATATGTTCTGGCAATAGCCTCAAATAATAGGCGGTTTCTTCGCGGCTTGTATGGGCGTTCATAAAGCCGCCGACATTTTCAACCTCGGTGGCAATGGCCTGCGCATCACGGCGTTTGGTGCCTTTGAAGGCCATATGTTCAAGCATATGGGCAATGCCCTGTTCATGATCGCCCTCATCGCGAGCGCCAGCATTCACCCATATACCAACCGACAAGGTGGTGGCATGCGGCATCGACCTTGTTGCAATTTTCAGCCCATTGGCAAGCTCGCTTACTCTTGTTGTCATACGCTTCGCTTTCGCGCCAGAACCAATGATTTCACAGCATCAGCATTAGCATCAATTGTCTGCATTTGTTCGGGGCGCGTCATCAGATCGGCCATATGCGGCGGCAAAACAGGCTTTTGACCGGTTGCCGTTTCCACCGCGGATTCGAATTTTGCCGGGTGTGCGCAGGCAAGGCTGATAATCGGCACATCTTTTGGCACTGTTCCATCAGCATGCGCACGCCGCGCCGCTGACAAGCCAACCGCGCTATGCGGATCAAGAACCATGCCGTCATTCTTGGCTGTTGTCGCAATTTCAGCAACCGTTCCCGCATCATCAAGCCGGTAGGCCGAAAATAACGCACAGGCGCGTTCCATCACATCAGCGTCAAGGGTGAAGTGACCACTTGCCGCGAAATTCTGCATCACGGCCGCTGTCTTGGCACCATCACGGCCAAGCAATTCAAACAGCAACCGTTCGAAATTACTCGATACCTGAATATCCATTGACGGGCTAAGCGACGGCACCACGGTTTCACGCGCCATTGTGCCAGCCTCGAAAAAGCGCGGCAGAATATCATTCTGGTTCGATGCGACAATCAAACGTTCAACAGGCAAGCCCATCTGCACCGCAGCATAGCCCGCAAACACATTTCCAAAATTACCTGTCGGCACCGAAAAGGCGACTTTTTGGTCTGGCGCGCCCAATGCAAGTGCCGATGAAAAATAATAGACAATCTGCGGCATCAACCGCGCCCAATTGATCGAATTCACCGCCGACAGCCCAACCTGATCGCGGAATTGATGATCATTGAACAGGGTTTTGACAAGCGCCTGACAATCGTCAAAATCGCCCTTAACCGAAACCGCAAAAGCGCCATCAGCAATCAC
>CAJYBL010000215.1 GCA_913064995.1 uncultured Alphaproteobacteria bacterium | reverse complement strand
TTTCCCCGAAGAGGTGCGCCTCCAGCGCATTAGCCGCTTTGGTGAAACATCACTTTATGATGGTGGTTTATCGGTTCGTACAACGCTTGATCCCTATTTGCAGCAAATTGCCGATAATGCGCTTGAACGTGGGCTAGAAGCATTGGATCGACGGCAAGGCTGGCGTGGCCCTCTTGGCGTGATGCTGCAAGGGGCTGATATCGACAAGGTGCTTGCGACGCAAACGGCAAAGTTACGCGCGAACCATTTTGCCGCGCTGGTAACAAAGGTTGGGCCGCGAAGCGCTGAAATCTATGTGAATGGCCGCAATGCGATTATCCCGTTTGAGCTTGCTTTTTGGGCCTATCCGCCGCGCCGTGATGATGGCATTCGGCCACCACCCTTGCGTGATTTGCGCAAAGCCTTGTCCAAAGATGATATTGTTATTGTCCAGCCGCCCGGTTTTACGCCAGATTTGATACGTAATGGTTTTGAACCCGCGCCAAATCATTTTGCACTGGGACAGCGTCCCGATGTTGAAGGCGCGATTGTTGCGCTTGACCCGCATACCGGCCGTTTATTGGCGATGAGTGGCGGTTATAATTACGCTGAGTCAGAATTTAACCGCGCCGTTCAAGCAGTGCGCCAGCCCGGGTCAGCCTTTAAACCTTTTGTTTATCTTGCGGCGCTTGATGCAGGCTATAGCCCGACAACGCGCATTCTTGATGCGCCATTGGTGGTGGATCAGGGGGTGGGCAAACCGAAATGGAAACCGGCAAACTATACCAAACGTTTCTATGGCCCATCGATCATGCGGGTTGGTATCGAAAAATCACGAAACCTGATGACCGCACGCTTGGCGATGACAATTGGCATGGATCGGGTTCAGGACTATGCAAAACGCTTTGGCTTGAACGATGATTTACCACCATTTTTATCAATGTCGCTTGGCGCTGGCGAAACGACCTTGCTTCGGCTGACATCTGCCTATGGCATGCTTGTGAATGGGGGGCGGAAAATCACCCCAAGCCTGATTGACCGAATTCAAGACCGCCATGGTAAAACCATTTACCGCCATGATGCGCGTGACTGTGGTTCCTGTGTGGCGGCAGATGGTTGGTCAAATCAACCAATTCCGACATTGCCGGATACGCGTGAACAGCTAACCGATCCGGCATCGGCTTTTCAGATGGTGTCAATGCTGGAAGGTGTCATCAAACGCGGTACTGGCCGGTCGATCAATGATCTGAATCTGGTTGTCGCTGGCAAGACTGGTACCACCAATGATAATACAAATGGCTGGTTTATCGGCTTTACGCCTGATCTGGCGATTGGCGTCTTCATCGGTTATGATCGGCCGCGCCCGCTCGGCAAACAAGAAACCGGTTCAACGGTGGCGGTGCCGATTTTTGGCGATTTTCTGATGCGGTCGCAAATTGACAAGCCAGTCATTCCGTTCCGGCGGCCAAATGACATTCAGGTCATTCCAGTTCATGCCGAAACGGGCAAACGCGTTTTGCCAAAAGACCAGCAGGCTATTTTGGAAATTTTTAAACCCGGTCAGCGGCCAGGTGGGGTGTTGATTGATGTTGCCCCCGGCATGGATGGTCAGGCGACAACACCAGGTGGAACATTGGCGACACAGGGGCTTTACTAGGCGCTATCTTGCCGCCAGATAAGAATTGAGGCTTGCCACAATACCCCCCGGCGCGTTAGACACGCGCATTACTTTTTTTCTTCATTGCAGGCTGGACTCCGATACTATGCAAGCTGAAACCACAGCAAAAATCGACATTATCAAAACGGCAATCAATCTGCTTTGCAAACATGTCAAATATGATGATGCCAAGGCGCAGCTTGCCGGCCTTGAAAGCGTGATTTCCGATGGTGACTTCTGGAATGATCAAGCCAGCGCACAAGAAATCATGCGCGAAAAAAACCGTCTTGAACGTCAATTGGCGGTTATTGATGCGCTTCAATTGGAAATGGATGATGCGATCGAGTTGCTTGAGCTTGGCTCAGCCGAAGGTGATGAAGAAATCATTGATGATGCCGAAGCGTCATTAACCAAACTTGTGGCAATTGCCGAAAAACGCCAGCTTGAAAGCCTGCTATCTGGCGAGGCTGATGCGAATGACTGTTTTATTGAGGTTCACGCTGGTGCTGGTGGAACCGAGGCACAGGATTGGGCCTTGATGCTGATGCGCATGTATAGCCGGTGGAGCGAGGCGCGCGGTTTTAAATTGCAAATCATCGAAGAAAGCGCGGGTGAAGAAGCTGGCATCAAATCAGTCACGATGCGGATTGATGGTGAAAATGCTTATGGCTGGATGAAAACTGAGTCTGGGGTGCATCGGTTGGTAAGAATTAGTCCGTTCGATTCTCAATCTCGCCGGCATACCTCATTTTCAGCAGTGGATGTGAGTCCAGAGCTGGATGATGATATTGAGATTGAGGTGGTGGATTCCGACCTTCGTATCGACACGTTCCGTGCACAAGGGGCGGGGGGACAGCATGTGAATACGACCGATTCGGCTGTTCGAATGGTCCATTTGCCAACGGGGACGGTGGTTCAGTGTCAGGCGGAGCGCTCACAGCATAAAAACCGGGCTACGGCGTTAAAGATGTTGAAGGCGCGGCTGTATGAAATTGAACAAGATAAGAAACGGCAAGCGGTTGATCAGTTGTATAGTGGGAAAGGGGAAATCGCGTGGGGGTCTCAGATTAGATCGTATGTGATGCAGCCTTACACAATGGTTAAAGATCATCGAACTGATGAGCAGGTGGGAAATGTGAATGGGGTGCTTGATGGCGACCTTAATGCGTTTATTCAGTCGTATTTAAAGAAGAGTCGAGTATGAATATTTTAGAGCAGATTGTTGCGGATAAGCGGGTGGAAATTGCGGGGCTGAAAGAAAGGGTTCCGGAGCATACGCTT
>CAJYBL010000214.1 GCA_913064995.1 uncultured Alphaproteobacteria bacterium | reverse complement strand
ATTCGGCAAGATCGGCTTTTATGCGTTCTTTTGACATGGTTGTTTTCAAGCGGTTATCTATGCTAGTAGCTGCATTCAAATTGATACGCGCAATCTGATCATAGATTTGATCAAAATGCGCAAAGCCACTCCGGAGATAATCATGGCCAAAGATAACAAAAAATCAAAAAAAACCGCCGCCGCCGATAATGGCAGCAAACAGACGTCCGGTGATGACGCAAATACCGCCCGCCAGATTGTTGTTCACGCGCAATATATCAAGGATCTATCTTTTGAAAATCCGAATGCGCCGCGGGTTCTCATCGAAGGCGCAAACCAGCCTGATGTTGAAATCACCGTCAATGTTGGCGCCCAGCTTCTTGGCGACAATCAATATGAAGTGACATTGAATCTAGCGGCCAAAGCCACCGCAAATGACACCGCGCTATTTTTGGTCGATTTAACATATGCTGGTCTGGTCTCGCCACAAGGCACACCAAATGATGAAATCAATGCTTTGATCATGATTGAAGCCCCGCGCCTGTTATTCCCATTTGCGCGCGCGATTATTTCAGATTGCACCCGCGATGGCGGCTTTATGCCTTTGAATATCCAGCCCGTCGATTTTGTTGCTGTTTATCAGCATAATCTGGCGCAGCAGGCAGCCGCCCAAACCAATACTTAAAATCATTTCCCGATCGGGCTAGACATCGCCAATCAAGCTAGGCGTCATTTTGCCAGATCGGGTTTTTTAGCTCTTCCAAAAATTTTGCATGCGCCTTCAACTCTTCAGCGGTTGGCGCATGCGCCCGAATGGGTCGCATTAGCTTGGCATCCAGATGAAAGCTTGGGTCGGGGTCAATGCTGTTTGGCGCGCCCTGATCGGCAGCTTGGGTTTCGCTGTTTGATTCAAGCGACAAACCCGGTTGCCGCCCCCCAAGCAATTCAATATAGACCGCTGCCAAAAGATCGGCATCAACCAAGGCGCCGTGAAGGTCACGATGGCTATTGTCAATTTCAAACCGGCGACATAGCGCATCCAGATTAGCCTGCGCGCCAGGAAATTTCTTGCGTGCCATCATCAATGTATCAATTGATTGCGCCATTGGCAGAACTGGCCGGTCAAGCCGTTTCAATTCAGCATTGAGAAAACCCATATCAAAGCTGGCATTATGGATGACCATCGGATCATCACCGACAAAGCCCAGAAATTCGTCAACAATATCGGCAAAAACGGGTTTATCCGCCAAAAAATCGTTGGTGATACCATGAACCGCAACCGCGCCATCATCAATTTCACGTTCAGGATTGATATAGAGATGCAATTTGCGGCCTGTTGGTAGATGATGCATCAATTCCAAAGCGCCAATTTCAATAATGCGATGCCCATCACGCGGGCTAATGCCGGTGGTTTCAGTATCAAGAGCAATTTCACGCATAATTTATCACTTCCTGTGGGCTAAGATTGAGCTTGGTCACTGCCGTTCATAGGCACATGGAACTTAGCAAGCCATTTGATTAAGTCCTGTCGGGTCTCATCGGGTTGAAGATCGGAGTCAAGACAGAGATCAGCCCGCTTTTTTTTCACATCGACCGGCATTTGTGACGCTAAAATCGCCGCAAGCTTGGCTGACGTCATACCGACGCGTGCCAAGGCGCGTTTCGCCGTTGTTTCCGCGCTGGCATGAACAACGATGATATGATCACAAACAGCATCACCGCCGGTTTCAAACAACAAAGGCACATCCAAAACAACTGCCGGCGCCGCGATGGAACGGTGTTTGTCCAAAAACGCATCGCGATGCTGGCGTACAAGTGGATGCAGAATCAACTCAAGCGTTTGTCGTGCCTGCGGCCGCGCAAAAACATAATTGCCAAGCGCCTGTCGGTTAATTCCTTTTTTGAAATTGCCAATATCATGGCCAGCTAAATCAGTTTCGAATTCAGCTAAAATCGCATTAACCGCCACACCGTGCGGCGACAGCAATTCATGAACGGCCTCATCAGCATCATGAATGGCAATGCCAAGATCGCGAATCCAGCCAGCAACGGTTGATTTTCCTGCGGCAATCGACCCTGTTAGACCAATGATCTTCATTAGCGAGTTTCCGATGGTTTCAGGCCATGTTCGCGCAAAATACCAAGCAATTCGAGAAGCGGAAGCCCAAGAATAGAAAAATAACAGCCATCGATCTGCGATAATAGATGAGCGCCAAGATTTTCGATTTGATAGCTTGCTGGCGAGCTGAAAGCAGCTGCATCAAGCCGATCGAGATAAGAATCAATAAAATCCTCATCAAGGCGGCGCATGGTGATTTTGGCAATCGCCAAATGATGCCAGATTCGCTCGCCATTGCGATATAGCACGGCAGCGCTAAATAATTGATGTGTTTTACCTGATAAAGCCATTAGCTGCGCCTTGGCCATGGTTTGATCCCGCGGTTTACTATAAATCACTTCATCATAGGTTAATATCTGATCACAGCCCAAGACAAAGGCTGGCGATGGGCCGGTTTCGAGAGCCAGGCGCTGCACCGCAGCGGCGGCTTTCATTTCGGCAAGCATAATGGCGATATCGCCAACCGGAACCGCCTCGGCGCTTGCCGACGCGCGAACCGACTCTTCATCAATCACAACCGGATAGCAACGATAACCAAGGCCTGCATCATGCAGAATTTTGGCGCGAATGCTGCTTGCCGATGCCAGCACCAGATCGCCAGCCGGTAATTGCGCAAAAGCAGGAAGCGTCATAATCGAGCCTCGGTCCATTTTGTGTAATATTGCAAAATTGCCGCGGCGGTTTCTTCGACCGATCGGCGGGTGACATCAATCACCGGCCAGCCATTACTGGCAAAAAGTCGCCTTGCATTGCGCACTTCGTCAGTGATCTGGTCAATATCGGCGTAATCTTCATTGGCGTTGTCTTGCATCGCTGCCTGTCGTGTGCGGCGAATCTGGCTA
>CAJYBL010000213.1 GCA_913064995.1 uncultured Alphaproteobacteria bacterium | reverse complement strand
GCGGTACTGAAAAGCTGATCGAGCATAAAACCTATCTTCAGGCTTTGCCATATTTTGATCGCCTAGATTATGTATCGCCAATGAATCAGGAACATGCCTGGGCGTTGGCGGTTGAAAAGGCGCTCGGCATCGAAGTGCCGCGGCGGGCGCAATATATCCGTGTTCTTTATTGCGAAATCGGCCGGATTTTGAACCATCTTTTGAATCTGACCACCTTTGCCATTGATGTTGGGGCGATGACGCCGCTTTTGTGGGGCTTTGAAGAGCGCGAACATTTGATGGGGTTTTACGAACGCGCATGCGGTGCGCGGCTTCATGCTGCCTATTTCCGCCCGGGCGGCGTGCATCAGGATTTGCCCGATGATTTGCTTCGCGACATCAATAACTGGACCAAAACATTTCCGGCCTTCATTCAGGATATGGAAACCCTGCTCAGCGAAAACCGCATCTTTAAACAGCGTACGGTTGATATTGGCGTGATCAGCGAAGAAGACGCCTTGTCGCTTGGCATGACTGGCCCTTGTCTCCGCGGATCGGGTGTTGCGTGGGATTTGCGCAAAAATCAGCCCTACGATGCCTATGATGAAATGGATTTCGACATTCCCATCGGCAAAACCGGTGATTGCTATGCGCGTTATTTGATCCGTGTCGAGGAAATGCGCCAGTCACTGCGTATCATCGAGCAGGCGATCGCCAATATGCCAAGCGGGCCGGTAATGGCACCTGATCATAAGGTGACGCCGCCACAACGTGGTGAGATGAAACAATCGATGGAAGCCGTGGCCCACCATTTCAAGCTTTACACCGAAGGGTTCCATGTTCCCGAGGGGGAAAGCTATACCGCTGTTGAAGCGCCAAAGGGTGAATTTGGCGTGTTTTTGGTGTCGGATGGCACAAATAAGCCATATCGGTGCAAAATCCGCGCGCCGGGGTTTTATTTCATGGCGGCGGTGGATCATTTGTCGCGCGGTCATATGCTAGCCGACTCAGTGGCGATTATTGGATCGCTTGATATTGTTTTTGGTGAGATTGACCGATGAGTATTGAAGACCGCATTGCCAGTGATCAGCCTGACAGCTTTGCCTTTTCCAAGGCAAATAAAGCTGAAATCAAGCGGATTATTGCAAAATATCCAAAAGGTCGTCAGGCCAGCGCGGTGATGCCGCTTCTTGATCTGGCGCAACGCCAGCATGAAAACTGGATTCCGATGAAGGCGATTGAACTGATCGCAACCAAGCTGGATATGGCAGAGATTCGCGTTCTTGAAGTGGCAACTTTTTACACCATGTTCAATCTAAAGCCGGTTGGAAAATATTTCCTGCAGGCCTGCACAACAACACCTTGTTGGTTGCGTGGATCAGATGAAATGATGCGGGCCATCAAAGACCGTTATCAAATTTCATCAGGGCAAACCTCGGCTTGTGGGCGGTTCTCGCTTCTTGAGGTTGAATGTCTTGGAGCGTGTGTGAATGCGCCAATACTGCAAGTGAATGACGATTTCTACGAAGATCTTGATTATCAATCCACCGGCGCGCTTCTTGACTCGCTTGAGGCGGGTGCGCCATTGGCGGTTGGATCAGTTCTTGGCCGGTCTGGATCCGAGCCGACAACCGGTGCAACAACGCTGGCGGAGGGAAAACCGGGCAAAGCGGCAACTGGCGCAGCCAAAAAGCGGAGCAAAGCCAATGCTTGATGATGCAGACCGTATTTTTACCAATATCTATGGCTGGGGTGATGCTGGTTTAAAGGGTGCAAAGGCGCGCGGAGACTGGAACAAAACCGCAAAGCTGTTGGCGCTTGGCCATGATGAAATTGTCGAGCGAATGAAGGCATCAGGCCTTCGCGGGCGCGGCGGCGCTGGATTTCCGACAGGGTTGAAATGGTCATTCATGCCAAAAGAGGTCAAAGACCGTCCGCATTATCTGGTGGTGAATGCCGATGAGTCTGAGCCGGGCACATGCAAAGATCGTGATATCATCCGTCATGAGCCGCATAAATTGCTTGAGGGGTGTGTTGTTGCCGGCTTTGCGATGCGGGCACATGCGGCCTATATCTATATTCGCGGCGAATTTGTGAATGAGGCACGCCGCCTTCAAGCTGCGATTGATGAGGCTTATGATGCTGGTCTGCTTGGCAAAGATGCGGCAAAATCAGGTTGGGCATTTGATATTTATCTGCATCGCGGTGCAGGGGCTTATATCTGCGGCGAAGAAACCGCGTTATTGGAATCATTGGAAGGCCGGAAAGGCCAGCCACGGCTTAAACCGCCATTTCCAGCCGGTGTTGGTCTTTATGGCTGCCCGACAACGGTGAATAATGTTGAATCGATTGCTGTTGCCCCAACCATCTTGCGTCGTGGTGCCGATTGGTTTGCCGGTCTTGGCAAGGAAAATAACACAGGCACAAAATTATTTTGCATTTCGGGTCATGTGAATAATCCATGCAATGTCGAAGAAGAAATGGGCATTCCGCTTCGTGAATTGCTGGAAAAGCATGCTGGCGGGGTTCGCGGTGGCTGGAATAATCTGCTTGCGGTCATTCCGGGCGGATCATCAACACCGCTGATGCCAAAAGATGTATGCGCCGATATCACCATGGATTTTGACGCGCTTCGCAATGCCGGAACAGGGCTTGGCACTGCGGGCATCATCGTGATGGATAAAAGCACCGATGTGGTCAAGGCGATTTCGCGGCTATCTTATTTCTACAAGCATGAGTCTTGTGGCCAATGCACCCCATGCCGTGAGGGTACTGGCTGGATGTGGCGGATGATGGAACGGCTTGTTCGCGGTGAGGCGGAAAGCTATGAAATTGACACGCTTGAACAGGTAACGCGCCAAATTGAAGGCCATACAATTTGTGCGCTTGGTGATGCTGCGGCATGGCCAATTCAGGGGCTAATTAAACATTTCCGGCCCGAAATCGAACGGCGGATTGCAGCGCGGTATGCGG
>CAJYBL010000212.1 GCA_913064995.1 uncultured Alphaproteobacteria bacterium | reverse complement strand
AAATGACAAACGCCCGGCGCAGCCCGTTTCAAACAAACTAGGATCGTCAGCCATGTCATCATCAGTCATGTCATCAACTGCCTGATTATCAAATGGCTGTACCATGCCAATCAGCCTTGTTGGCGATGCCAGCGCATGGGTTACCATCGCCAGATAGCGCGGTTCAAAAATATTCAACGGCAACTGCCCGCCTGGAAGCAAAAGGGCGCTTGGTAGCGGAAAAATCGGAATGCGCATCGGAAGCTGGTGAAGTTCTGGATCAAAAATACCGCCTGCCATAATCACTCCTTAAAAATTAGGTACAAGCCACCCTGCTTTCGCATTATAGCTGCATTTCCCCGTATGCCACGCAGAGGCTGTTTATTCTGGCCGAATTATCTTTGCCCATTGTAGGCATAATCCAGCTAGGCAAAAAGTAACGTCGATAGCTTGCGCCGCGCCGCCATTACATCGCGGTTTGCCGGGCCAAGCGTCTTGAAAAATTCCAGCAGCTGAATACGGGCTGCCTCATCATTCCAAGCACGGTCAATGCAGATAGATTCAAGAAGCTGTTCCATTGCTTCGGCTTGTTTGCCAGTGGCAAATAACGCCAATGCCAGTTCTTGCCGGGCGGCAAGATTATCTGGATCAGCATCAACCGCAGCGCGCGCTTGCGTCAAACCGCCAGCCGCACCAGCGGCTTTTTCCGCCAATTCAAGTGATTCAATGGCAATCACCATGGCTGGTTTATCGCGAAATTCATCATCAAGCTGATCAACAATTTCGCGCGCGCCATCAATATCTTTCATCCCGACCATGCAACGGATCATGCCTGCAAGACCATCGGGCGATTCAGGATCGGCCGCCATGATTTCATGATATTGCGCCATCGCATTGTCATAATCTTGTGTTTCAAGAAGGCTGTTTGCCGCCTCGACCATTGCCGCGATATCTGGGCCACTGCCGCCAGCGGCGACCAGCTTGTCAATAAATTGCTTTAGCGTTGATTCAGGCTGCGCACCGGCAAATCCATCAACCGGCTGCCCATTGAAAAAACCATATACCGTTGGCACTGACTGCACTCGCATCTGTTGCGCAATCTGTTGGTTCTCATCAATATTGATTCGCACCATCTTGACTTTACCCTTGGCAGCGGCAACGACCTTTTCCAAAAGCGGACCAAGCTGTTTACATGGCCCACACCACGGCGCCCAGAATTGCACGACAATTGGCGTTGCTGCCGAACCATCAATGACCTCGGCCATAAAATTATCCATATTCACATCGATTGGTGTGGTGTCGGCAGCGGCCGCAATAAGCTGATCCATTTTAGTCCTAAACCTTTTTAAAGGGCGGTTAACCGATTATGACCCGCCGGTAAGACGGTGCGTTTGAATCGGTGAAAACGCCCTTTTTAAACTATTTATGTAGATGTAATCATCAGGCGTTGCAAAACAAGGGGGCACCATGAATGACCCCAAAGCCATTTAAAAATCAAGCCAGCGCGGCTGATGGCCTGTATGCGCCAAAAATTCCTGCAAGCCTGATCCGGTGATGCCAATCGTCATGTCATTGACAAGCGGATGTGCGTAAATGCGATCATCGGTTTGAAGCACCGAATCAAAAAACAGCGAAATTTTATGGTCAGAATCATTGATCACCGTCAGCGGGCTGACCGCGCCTGGACGCACACCCAACATTTCAAATAGCCGATCAGCACTGCCAAATGACAGCCGGCCAGAGTCAATTTTCTGATCAAGATTTTTTAAATCAATCACCCGATCTTCTTGAACGACAATCAGAAAATTGCGCTTTTTTCGGTCACGAAGATACAGATTCTTGATATGGATTCCGGGCATATCGCCGCGATACGCTTTGGCATCTTCAACTGTTCGCAAAGGTGGGTGGTGGTGCGTGACATAATCAATTGCCAGCGCATCAAGAACCGCCAAAAGTGATTCTGGCGTCGTAGGCAAGCTATCTTTAAATTGTGATGATGCGTCCATAATATAGCCTTGATGAGGTGGATTAATCCGTCGCCATAATGACAATGACCATAGGCTGGCCTGATCTCTTTCTAGCCGGATGAAGACGCCTCTGCAAGACCATCGGTTTGCTGCGCCCCAGGCCGGTGGTAAATCTGGCTGAATTCTGTGAAAAATGTAACGAAATGCAACGATTGACGCGAATCGTCGCTCATATTAAGACACCAGATTATAGCGGCAAATATTGTTGCATTACTAAATGAAATTCAGGCGATAATGAATATTGGTCTAATCGGATGTGGCATGTGGGGCAGAAATTTGGCGCGCAATCTTGCCCAGCTTGAGGTGCTGGCCTTGGTTGCTGATCGCCATGCCGAAAACGCCGCCGAATTCGGATCAGCCTTTGCCGCCAAACCGGTTGATGTTGACACGCTGATCCATGATCAATCAATTGACGGCATTGTCATTGCCACCGCCGCGCCAAGCCATGATGCGCTTGCCATTGCCGCCTTGGCCGCTGGCAAACATGTTTATATTGAAAAGCCATTATCGCTGAGTTTGAATGGGGCAAAAGCCATTCAAGCCGCAGCTCATTCGGCGAAAAAACAAGTGATGGTCGGGCATCTGATCCGCTATCATGCCGCTTTTATTGAATTGCAAGAACAACTTGCCGCTGATGCCATTGGCAGCCTTCGCCATGTTCAGGCAAACAGGTTGGCAATGGGGCGTATTCGCAATACCGAATCTGTTTTGTTTGATTTATGCCCGCATGATCTCTCGCTTATCCTTGCGCTGATTGGCAGCCTTCCAACAAAAATCCATTGTGCCGGTGCAGCCCACATAACCCCAGATATTATTGATTTTCTTACCAGTTTCATGGGTTTTGAAAACGGTGTTTCAGCTGGCATGCAAACAAGCTGGCTAAGCCCGTTCAAAGAACATCGTCTGACGGTCACCGGAACTGCCGGATCGCTGGTTTTTGATGATACCAAACCTTGGCCGGAAAAATTGACCCTGTTTCAAGATCAAATGCGGCTGAATGGCGAACATTTC
>CAJYBL010000211.1 GCA_913064995.1 uncultured Alphaproteobacteria bacterium | reverse complement strand
GCTCTTTCCGAGCTCGCGTCTTGCCTATGACGAATTGCTGGCAAACCAGCTGGCGACGCGCATGGTGCGCCACAGTGCCGCCGAGGCAACACCGGGCCGCGCCTATTGCGGCGATGGCCATATCACCAGCAAGCTTCGCGCCAGCCTTCCCTATGAAATGACCGGCGCACAAAACCGCGCCATTGCCGAAATTACCGGCGATCAAGCCAAACCAAAACGCATGCTTCGTATGTTGCAAGGCGATGTTGGCTCGGGAAAAACGCTTGTCGCATTATGGGCGATGCTCAATGCGATGGAAGCCGGCGCGCAGGCCGCGCTTTTGGCACCAACCGAGGTTTTGGCGCGCCAGCATCATGCCAGCATCCAAGCGATGCTTGCCCCACTTGATATCGAAATCGGCCTTTTGCTGGGCCAGGGGCGCGGTACGGCAAATGCTCAAATCGGGAACGGCACCGTTCCTGTTCTAAGCCGCAAACACACGCTTGAAAAACTAGCCGATGGTAGCCTGTCACTAGTGGTTGGAACGCATGCACTATTATCGGAAAATGTTGCCTTTCACGATCTTGGCTTAGCGGTTGTTGACGAACAGCACCGGTTTGGCGTGCGACAGCGGATTCTGCTTGGCGAAAAAGGGGCGCATGTCGATGTTATGGTGATGACCGCAACGCCGATTCCGCGAAGCCTTGCCATGACCGCCTATGGCGATCTTGATCACTCCCGCCTTGACGAAAAACCGCTTGGCCGGTTGTCAATCGACACGCGCGTTCTGCCAAGCGATCGTTTAGGCGATGTCATATCCAGCCTTGGCCGCGCCCTTAGCGAGGGAAAACGCGCCTATTGGATTTGTCCGCTTGTTGAAGAGTCTGACAAGCTGGACATTGCTGCTGCCGAAGAACGGTTTGCCGCTTTGGCACGCGCGCTTCCCGATGTCACTGTTGCGCTTGCGCATGGCAAAATGAAAGCTGGTGAGCGCGATAGCGCGATGCAGGCATTCCGCGATGGTACGGCACAATTGCTGGTCGCGACAACGGTTGTCGAAGTTGGCGTTGATGTGCCTGAAGCCAGCATTATCATTATCGAACATGCCGAACGGTTTGGCCTTGCGCAATTGCATCAGCTACGTGGCCGTGTTGGCCGCAGCGATCAGCAAAGCAGTTGCCTTTTGGTCTATCACGGCGCATTAAGCGAAACTGCGGCAAAACGGCTTGGCGTCATGCGCGACACGAATGACGGTTTTGTGATTGCCGAAGAAGATTTGGAATTGCGCGGGCCGGGTGAATTTTTAGGGCAGCGTCAATCAGGCATGCCCGAATTTGTGCTTGCTGACCTTGCGGCGCATCGCGACCTGCTAACCCTTGCCCGAAACGAGGCTGGCCGTATTTTAGAGCAAAATGACCAAAATCATATGAATTTGCTGCTCAGCCTGTTTGAACGCGATAGTGCGGTCAAATTCTTAGCGTCTGGCTAAATGTGCGCTTAACCCGCTTTTTTGGTGGCTTTTTTCGCGGCGGTTTTTTTCACCACGGCTTTTTTCACTACAGCCTTTTTCGCGGCCGGTTTCTTTGCGGCGGACTTTTTTGCAGCTTTACCAGCATTGATCGCTCTATCTGGCGGCGACACGATACCGCCCGATACAACCAGCTTCACCGCCTCTTCATTCGTCATATCAAGACGGATGATATCTTTCACCGGACAAAACAGCAAAAAGCCTGATGTTGGGTTTGGCGTTGTTGGGATAAACACATTCACATTTGACCCCGGAACCAAACGGGCAACCTCACCCTTTGTCGAGCCGGTTACAAAACCGATAACCCATAACCCACGGCGCGGATATTCAACAAGAACGACCTCGCGAAACGCATCGGACTGGGCGGAGATCACGGTTTCCAAAATCTGCTTTGTGGCGCCATAGATCGTGCGAACAACCGGCATGCGGTTTAGCAAAGATTCGCCTAGCCGGATAATCCAGCGTCCCAAGAAACCGGCTGCAATCGCACCAACCAGCGTGATCATCACGCCGCCAACCACAAGCCCTGCCCCCGGGATATCCCCAAGGTTCCAGGTTGAAAAAGCTGGAATAAGCTTATTCACCTGACCATCGATCAATTCAATCGCGGCCCAAGTGATATAGACGGTCAATAAAACCGGTGCTGTGACAAGAAGGCCGGTAAAGAACCACCCGCGCAACCGCGCGAAAATACTGGGCTTTACAATTTCTGGTTCATTATCGCTGATATTCATGCCAATTCCCGTTATCAAACATCAAAACATATAAAAAGGCGCATGCTTTGGCCGACCCAAAGCCACACTTCCATTATTTGCGCTTTTTACACCGATTTAGCAAATGGTTTCAATTCCCCTTTGCATGATCAGTGATTTGCTCAAAGCCCCGACAATCGTTATATGGATGCTGCTTTTCATTGTTCAAGACATCATCACTTTGATAGGCTGGCGCTCATGACAAATCATCTAAATGAACTTGATCGGCTGTATCAGATTATGATCCGGCTTCGTGATCCAGAAACCGGCTGTCCGTGGGATGTTGCGCAAGATTTTGCCAGCATCGCCCCCTATACGATCGAAGAAGCCTATGAGGTGGCTGATGCCATTCAAATTGGCGACCGCACCGCTATTCGTGATGAGCTTGGCGATCTTTTGCTGCAAGTTGTCTTTCACGCACGCATTGCCGAAGAAGAAGGCAGTTTTGCGCTTGAAGATGTGGCCAAAAGCATTGCCGACAAAATGGTGGCACGCCATCCGCATGTGTTTGGCGATGATGATCGGCCATCGGTTGAATCGCAAAACGGGCTTTGGGAAGATATCAAGGCGCGCGAACGCGCCCAAAAAGGCGAAACCAAACTTCTTGACGGTATTGCCCGCGGCCTGCCGCCAATGCTGCGCGCATTGAAATTGCAAAAAAGAGCCGCGCGGGTTGGGTTTGACTGGCCCGAAATAGACCAGGTTCTGGATAAAATGAAAGAAGAAGCCGAAGAATTGGCAGTTGATCTTGCCAGTAAAAATAAAGACCAAACCCG
>CAJYBL010000210.1 GCA_913064995.1 uncultured Alphaproteobacteria bacterium | reverse complement strand
CGCTTGACGCCTTTACCATGCGCGGGATCGGGCATAATATTCCGTTTCTATCAGCAGTGATGGAACATGATCGCTTTATCAGTGGGAACATCACCACCGCCTTTATTGATGAAGAATATCAAGACGGGTTTCGCGGCGTCACCGCATCGCCTGCCCGCAAACGTCATCTTGGCATGGTCATGGCGGCGGCGGCCTGTGACGAGATACACCGGCTTGCCGGTCTTGAGACCGCCCCAACACATCCCCGCCATGATAACAATTCAAACCGCCAGATTGTACAATTTCTCAATGCCGACACTGGCGCGCATGACGCGAATGAAGATCTTGAGATTGGCATCACTAGGTCAGATGATGGCAGCTTTAAAATCACTGCACCGCCAGAGGCTGAAACCGATATTCATCTGGTTTTTGACCGCAAACCAAGCCATCCACGCTTGCATATCTTACTAACCGAAGATGGCGAAACGAATGAATATTTATGTGAATTGTGGCGACAGCAGGATCGCTGGCATCTCTATTACAGAGGAATCAGCCTATGTGCGCATGTCCGAGCGCCGCATATTGCCGCGCTTGCCAATCACATGAAACCGGTTGAACGGCCTGATACATCCAATATGCTGCTTTGCCCCATGCCCGGAAGCCTGATCAAATTATTTGTTGCCGAAGGCGAAATTGTCGAGGCTGGTCAAACGCTATGTATTGTTGAGGCGATGAAAATGGAAAATGCGCTGATCGCCGAAAAACGCTGCAAAATCGAAAAGCTGTTTTCAAGCGAAGGTGATATCCTAAGCGTCGATGCAACCATCATGACCTTTGCCACTGTTGATTAAAGTGGCATCAAAAGATTGGGTGCACATTCAACCGGAAATTATCATCACAGCCATAGGCATTGCCCGTGCCAAACCGGCCTGGCCCAAAAATTGTGATTTGTGATGGCTTGATGCCCGCCTCGACAAGATGAAGCAAATTTGACACGGCGGCAAAGCCACTGCCAATTATTAGAAATTTTGATCTGTTACGGCTGATCAACCATGGCAGATTGATTGATTTTCACCGGTAAAAGCTGCATTCTTGGCTGGTCTTTCGAGGAACTGTTATGTTGCGATTTTCTGCCAATCTTGGGTTTTTATGGACTGAACTGCCCCTGCCAGCGGCCATTATGGCTGCGGCGAAGACTGGATTCGACGCGGTTGAATGTCATTGGCCTTTTGAGGTGCCGTCATCCGAAATTATGGCGGCGTTAACGGCGACAAAATTGCCGATGCTGGGGCTGAATACGCGGCGCGGCAATGTCGATGCTGGCGATTTTGGCCTTGCTGCCTGCGTTGGGCGCGAAGATGAGGCACGGCGCCATATTGACGAGGCGGTTGAATATGCTGCCGCGATTGGCGCAGGGTCGGTTCATGTGATGGCGGGGCGAACCGATGGTAATGTTGCGGCTGAAACCGCCTATTGCGAAGCGCTTGCCTATGCTGGTGCTGCTGCCGCGCGCCATGATATGACGATTTTAATTGAACCGATCAATCAGCGCGATGTTGCCAATTATCATCTTTCAACGGTCGAAGCTGGCGTTGCCACGATCAAAGAGGTTGGGCTTGGCAATATCAAATTGATGTTTGATTGTTATCATGTTCAGATCATGCAGGGCGATTTGATCCGCCGGATTGAGACCAATCTTGGTTTTATCGGACATATACAAATCGCCGCTGTACCTGACCGCGCTGAGCCGGATCATGGTGAACTTGCCTATAAGGATATTTTGCTGGCGCTCGATGCGGCAGGCTATGATGGGTTTATCGGTGCTGAATACCGTCCGGCGCAGTCAACCGAGGCCGGGCTTGGCTGGCTTGAAACGGCAAGAGGCTGGCAAAAATGACACGGCTTATTGCTGATATTGGCGGCACATCGCTGCGGTTGGCACATCAACATGATGATGATACTGCGCTTCGCGATCCGGCCATTATGGCCTGTGCTGATTTCACTAAAGCGGAAGATGCTTTTACTGCTTATTGCGCCAAATATAAGCCTAATATCGACATGCTTTGTCTGGCGGTTGCTGCCCCTGTAACCGGCGAATGGGTTGATATCACCAATAGTCATTGGCAATTTGATGCAGGCAAACTGGCAGCGGCGATGAATCTTCGCGCCTATTTGCTGATTAATGATTTTACCGCGCAGGCAATGGCGCATTGTGATCTGTTGCAATATGACAGATCAATACCGGTAAACCACCGGCAGATTTTACGTGATGGAACGGCTGATCAAACCACGCCGTTGCTTGTTATTGGCCCCGGAACCGGTCTTGGGGTGGCTGCGCTGGTGCCTGCTGGTGATGATATTCAGATGATCGAAGGAGAGGGTGGTCATGTCAGCTATGCCCCGCGCAACACTAACGAAAATATGATTCTGGCGCATCTGGCAAAAGAATTTGGCCATGTATCGGCTGAACGGATTATCAGCGGGCCTGGCCTTGAATCGATCTATCATTGCCAGACAGGTGATCACAAATCAGCGCCGAACATTGGCGCATTGGCACTTGCTGGTGATGCTGCAGCTTTATCGGCGGTGCGATTGATGCTGCAAAGCCTTGGCACAGTTGCAGCGAATGCGGTACTCAGCTTTGGCGCGCGAGCCGGAGTGGTGATTGGTGGCGGTATAGCTGTTAAATTATCGGCGGTTCTTGGCGATAGCGGGCTTATTGACCGGTTTGACGATCACGGTCGCCGCCGGCCATATCTTCAATCATTGCCTATTTATCTATCGGTTGATCCGCTTGCCGGATTGCGCGGCGCGGCGGCGGCAATTGATAATCGCTATCTGGCGCGGCGCATCACTCTTGTCTAGTGCAAATCCGCGGATTAACGTTCTTCTGCCAATTAGATTGCATCTCCTCATAATGGCACTCTTGTCATGCCTGACCTAACCACCTAGGCTATATCAAACCTTCCTTTGAAAGGAAGGTCGAGCTTGATGCCAGACGAGCAACAGAATAACGCCAGCGTGGTTTTACCTGCCACTATGTTATTGATCCGCTATGGTAG
>CAJYBL010000209.1 GCA_913064995.1 uncultured Alphaproteobacteria bacterium | reverse complement strand
TTAATCCTTGGCAGGGTAAGGATAAAGTTGACCTTGTTCCGGGTGGATCATCTGGCGGGTCGGCATCAGCCGTCGCCGCGCGGTCGGCGCTTTTGGCAACCGGAACAGATACTGGCGGGTCAATCCGCCAGCCAGCCGCTTTTTGCGGCGTTGTTGGGTTAAAGCCAACTTATGGCCGCTGTTCGCGTTGGGGCATTGTCGCCTTTGCGTCGTCACTTGATCAGGCGGGGCCATTTACCCGTTCGGTGGCAGATAATGCATTGATGATGACCGCAATGGCCAGCCATGATCCGAAGGATTCAACCTCGACACAGACCCCGCTTCAAGATTTGATAGGAGCTGTTGGCGATGGGGTTAAGGGCATGAAAATTGGCGTGCCAAAAGAGTATGTCATGGATGGCATGGACAGCGAAGTTGTCACTTTGTGGGAAAAGGGGCAGGCATGGCTTCGCGATGCAGGCGCCGAGCTGATTGATGTTTCACTGCCGCATACCAAATATGCGCTTCCAGCCTATTATATTATTGCACCAGCCGAAGCATCATCAAATCTTGCCCGCTATGACGGTGTTCGTTATGGCATCCGGGTTGATGCTGAAACGCTTGACGGTATGTATGAGGCCACCCGCGCCGCAGGGTTTGGCGAAGAGGTTCAGCGCCGTATTATGATTGGCACTTATGTTTTATCGGCAGGTTATTATGACGCCTATTATCTTAAAGCGCAGAAAGTCCGCCGTCTTATCAAGGGTGATTTTGACACGGCTTTCCAAACTGTTGATGCGCTTCTTACCCCGGCAACGCCATCCGCTGCTTTCCCGGTTGGCCGCAAAATTGATGATCCAGTGACCAATTTCCTCAATGATGTTTTCACCGTGCCAGCAAATCTTGCCGGTCTTCCAGGGATTGCGGTTCCCGGCGGGGTGACAAGTGACGGCTTGCCGCTTGGATTACAGGTGCTTGGCCGGCCATTCGATGAGGCCACCCTTTACCGTGTGGCAGGGGTTCTTGAACAAGCAGCCGGATTTACCATGACACCAGAACGCATGGCAGGAGGCGCAGCATGAACGATCTTGTAACAGGGCGCACTGGAGACTGGGAAGTCGTTATCGGCCTTGAGGTCCATGCGCAGGTCAGCAGTAAAGCCAAATTATTTTCTGGCGCATCAGCCAACTTTGGATCGGCGCCAAATGAAAATGTGTCACTTGTCGATGCGGCAATGCCGGGCATGCTGCCGGTGATCAATCGGGAATGTGTCTATCAGGCCATTCGCACCGGCCTCGGCCTGAAAGCGCAAATCAATCTGACAAGCGTTTTTGACCGTAAAAATTACTTTTACGCTGATTTGCCGCAAGGCTATCAGATCAGCCAGTTCAAAGATCCTATTGTTGGTGAAGGCTCATTACGGATTGTCATGGCCGATGGCAGTGCGCGCGATATCGGCATTGAACGGCTGCATCTTGAGCAAGATGCTGGCAAATCGATGCATGATCAGCATCCGACGAAAAGCTATATTGACTTGAACCGGACTGGCGTTGCCCTGATGGAAATCGTCTCGCGGCCGGACATGCGCTCAGCTGCCGAAGCGGCGGCTTATGTCCGTAAATTAAGATCTATTTTGCGCTATCTCGGTACATGTGATGGAAATATGGAAGAAGGCTCGCTTCGGGCCGATGTGAACGTGTCGGTGCGCCGCCCGGGTGGCCCACTTGGCACGCGAACCGAGACCAAAAACCTGAATTCGCTTCGGTTTATTCAGGCGGCGATTGATTATGAAGTTGCCCGCCAGATTGAAATTATCGAAGATGGTGGCGCGATTGATCAGGAAACTCGGTTATTCGATACCGCCACCGGGTCAACACGGACAATGCGAAGCAAAGAAGATGCGCATGATTACCGTTATTTCCCCGACCCTGATCTTTTGCCGATGATCGTCACCCAAGAAGAGGTTGACGCGCTTGCTTCGGCATTGCCAGAACTGCCGGATGATATTCGTGACCGGTTGATGGGGGAATATGGATTATCGGCCTATGATGCATCAGTGATCACTGAAGAGCGGGACACTGCCCGATATTATGAAGCTGCCAGTGATGGCCGTGATCGCAAGCTTGTTGCCAATTGGATGACGGTCGAACTGTTTGGGGCGTTGAATAAATCAGGCAAGACTCTTGAAAATTGCCCGATCAGTCCTGAAAATCTTGGCGAGTTAGTTGGGTTGATAAGCGATGGCACGATTTCGGGGCGTATCGCCAAAGACGTGTTTGCCGATATGTTTGAAACCGGAAACGGGGCTGCGGTCATTGTCGATGAAAAGGGCCTAAAGCAGGTGTCGGATAGCGGCGCGATCGAGACTTTGATTGATCAGGTGCTTGCCGCCAATCAGGATAAGGTTGACGATTATCGCGGTGGTAAAGATAAATTGTTTGGATTTTTTGTTGGCCAGGTGATGAAAGAATCTGGTGGTCAGGTCAACCCGGGCATGGTCAATCAGATTTTGCGAAGTAAACTCGACGGCGCATGATCAAAAACGCGGTTTAAATATCGGCGCGGCGCGCGGCCTCACTTGGTGGCGCATCAAGCGCATCCCAATAAGGTGCTGGCTGATAAAACGACCGAAGATAGGCCAGAAATGCGTCAATTTTTGGAATCGAATGGCGGCTTGGCACGGTAACAGCATGGATGGGATGGTCTTCCATCACCAGTTGATCCAGAACCGTTGTCAAGGACTCATCACGAAGATAATCGGCCGTCATGTAATTCGGAAGCATGGCAATGCCGCCATCATTCATAACCGCGCGAATAATCGCATCGCCATTATCAGCCATGATATTGCCGCGAACGCGGATGGTGCTTGGCTTTCCATCATCATCTTTGAAATGCCAGAAATTGCTGCTGCTGATGGCGCTTTGCGTAATCAATTGATGCCGTGCTGGATCATTTGGGTTTTGTTTTATGAAGTCTCGCCAAAGCACTTCTAGTACATCCGCCATACCCATTGGTCCGCCAGGGTGCCCATTGCCTGCTTTTTGCACTGCGTCCATAGACAAAAAACGGAT
>CAJYBL010000208.1 GCA_913064995.1 uncultured Alphaproteobacteria bacterium | reverse complement strand
ATCAATCTTTATATCTGGACCCTACTTGCCTATCTTGCGACAGGTTGGTTAATCGCGTTTAAAATTATTAACCCGTGGCAACCAATTGTGCGGATGATCATTGATGTTCTGGCGCGGATCCATGAGCCATTATTGCGGCCGGTACGCCGGATCTTGCCAGATTTTGGGGCGCTTGATGTCAGCCCGATCGTCTTGTTTCTTTTGGCGCAATTCCTGCGCAACCTTCTACAAAGCAGCATAGTGGGCTAGGCTTTGCGAGCTAAGTCACCATAACCGGGTAATAGGCGCGATCAAAAAAGGGCAAACAATCATGAAAAATGCAAAAAATAATTGAGGCAGCGGCAAAACGGGCAAGCGCCATCACGTCTGTGCCAGGCGGCGTTCGCCCAATGACAACTGTCTGCCTTTTGCGCAACACGCTTTTTGCTGCGGCACGGCGTCGCGGCGTCATCAACGGAAAAATCTGATAATACTTCTAAAATGCCTACAAACAGGTGTATAGCCCTAACTGGCTTAGGCAGAAAATTTATCCGATCCAGCGCGCTGGGTCGACCCTTTTAAACAGGAATGCTGATCATCATGCAGTTTGACCAAATTATTCTTGTCGTGGCATTGTTTTGTGTCGCCGGCATTCTTTTCTGGGGCGTGATCACAATGGCGCGCGGTGGCGCCTATAATGTGAAAAATTCAAACCGGATTATGCGATACCGGATTATATTCCAGGCCATCGCATTGATCTTAATCTTGGGCTTGATGTGGTATCGAAGCCGCAATGGTTAAGCCCACTCGTATGGCCGCTTTTGCGGTGACGCCACATAAATAGAATCGACAGGCAATTATGGTAAAGCTGAATAAAATTTACACACGAACTGGCGATGCTGGCGAAACCAGTTTGGTCAATGGTATGCGCGTTTCAAAACATGCGCGCCGACCATCAGCCTTCGGCGAGGTTGACGAAGCCAATTCAGTGATTGGTCTGGCACGGATTCACACTGGCGATATTGCTGATTCTGATGCGATGCTGGCACGGATTCAAAATGACCTGTTTGATCTTGGCGCCGATATCGCCACGCCAGAAACCGACAAACCCGCCTTGCGTATCACCAGCGAACAGGTGACCCGACTGGAAACCGAAATTGACATGATGAATGCCGAGCTTGATCCGCTTGGGTCATTTATTCTTCCCGGCGGCAGCCAAGCGTCAGCTTGGCTACATCTGGCACGCACGGTAACACGGCGCGCCGAACGCCATATGACCGAACTTGCCGCCGAAGAAGTCGTCAATGATGACGCGATGCGCTATGTAAACCGTTTGTCAGATCATCTTTTCGTTCTTGCCCGCCGATTAAATGAAAATGGCAAGACCGACGTATTATGGCGCCCCGGACAAAATTCAGGGCAGAAATAGACAGGTTTTTGATAAGGACCACCCCTAGGGTGACTTTGACAATATTGCGGAGGATATGGAAATGAAGGTTCTGGTTCCGGTAAAACGGGTTATTGACTATAACGTCAAAGTGCGCGTGAAGGCCGATCAATCAGGTGTTGAACTTGCCAACGTGAAAATGGCAATGAACCCATTTGATGAAATTGCTGTCGAGCAAGCCTTGCGGCTTCGCGAAGCTGGCACGGCTGAAGAAGTGATCGCCGTCTCGATTGGGCCTGCGCAAAATCAGGAAACCATCCGCACCGCGCTTGCCATGGGCGCTGATCGCGGCATCCATATCGAAGCGCCGCATGACATTGAGCCTCTGGCTGTTGCCAAGCTTTTGACGGCTGTCGTAGCGCAGGAAAATCCAGGCATTGTCCTTGTTGGCAAACAAGCAATTGATGATGATTGCAACCAGACTGGCCAGATGCTGGCTGCCTTGCTTGGCTGGGCGCAAGGCACATTTGCATCAGCGCTGGAAATCGCCGGCGAAAAAGCTAGAGTCGTCCGCGAAGTTGATGGCGGATTGGAACATATCGAAATCAATATGCCAGCCATTGTCACGGTTGATTTGCGGCTGAATGAGCCACGCTATGCGTCACTGCCAAATATCATGAAGGCCAAGAAAAAGCCGCTTGATAGCCTGACCGCTGGTGATCTTGGTGTTGATATTGCGCCGCGCCTAACGATCGTCAAGGTTGAAGAGCCAACCGCCCGCGCCGCCGGTATCAAAGTCGGCGATGTGCAGGAATTGGTAAGCAAATTAAAGAACGAAGCAAAGGTGATCTAAGCCATGAGTATTTTAATTCTGTGTGACCATGAAAATGGCCAGTTAAGCCCAGTAACATTAAACGCTGTTAGCGCCGCCACTCAGATTGGTGATGAGATGCATCTTCTTGTTGCAGGTGATCAAACTGGTAATGTTGCCAAGGTCGCTGCCTCGATTGCCGGTATTGCCAAAGTTCTGGTGGCAGATGACAAATCCCTGAAAAACGGACTTGCCGAAAATCTTGCGCCGTTGATGCAAAGCCTATCAGGCGGCTATTCGCATATAATGGCCGCAGCAACAACAACCGGCAAAAATGTTATGCCGCGTCTTGCTGCCCTGCTTGATGTGATGCAGATTTCCGACATTATCAAAATCGAGGACGCCAACACATTCCAGCGTCCAATCTATGCTGGCAATGCCCTGTCAACCGTATCATCAAACGAAGCCATCAAAGTGATTACCGTTCGCGGTACTGCGTTTGAAGCGGTGGCCGCCGAAGGTGGAAATGCCGACATCGGGTCGGTTGCCGGTGCCAGTGATGCCGGCTTGTCAGCCTATGTCAAATCAGAGCTATCCAGTTCGGAACGCCCTGAATTGACGTCGGCTTCGATTGTGATTTCAGGTGGGCGCGGCATGCAAGATGGCGCCAATTTTGCCATGCTTGAAAAAATTGCCGACAAGCTTGGTGCGGCCGTTGGCGCATCGCGCGCTGCGGTGGATGCGGGTTTCGTCCCCAATGATTATCAGGTTGGCCAGACCGGCAAGGTTGTCGCGCCTGATCTGTATGTTGCAGTTGGCATTTCCGGCGCCATTCAGCATCTTGCCGGCATGAAAGACAGCAAGGTGATTGTCG
>CAJYBL010000207.1 GCA_913064995.1 uncultured Alphaproteobacteria bacterium | reverse complement strand
CAGGTAAGAAATTCAAACATTGCCATGGTGCGCTTTAACGCCGCCATATTGCTGGTTTCGGGGCTTGTCGTCTTTCTATATGCCCCTTATCTATAAGACAGATAGTTTTTGGTGAGGCGGAATAGATGGTCAAATATCAATTGATCTGCGATTTGACGCATGAATTTGAGGGCTGGTTCCAAACTAGCGCTGCTTTTGATGCGCAGAATGAAGAGGGGCTCGTCACCTGTCCGGTTTGTGACAGCGTCACGGTGCGCCGCGCGCTAATGACGCCCAATCTGGCCAGCCCAAAACGTCGCCGTGATGATATGCGTCACTTGCCAGCGGCTGAAACCGGCCATCATCTTGGCAATCAGGCTGGCACCATCACGCCGTCTTCTCAAGCTGCATCTGGCCAAACCGCATCGGCGCATGTTGCCGCATCCGGGCCCGACCCATCTAAGCCCGCCTCATTGCAGGCCGCCCCATCACAGGTTGCGCTTGGCGAGGCGATCGCACAGCTACGCCAATTGCAGCGTAAGATAAAGTCTGAATGCCGTGATGTCGGGACTGATTTTGCAACTGAAGTTCGTAAAATGCATTATGGCGACAGCGAACCTGAAAATATTTACGGTCATTCAAGCGCTGAAGAACGCGAATCACTTGCCGATGAAGGCATTGATATCGTGACTTTGCCGTGGTTGCCGCCTGAACATTAAACCGGATGGTTCACGGCCTATGCCCTATCGAAAGCCGCCACTTGCCGCATAATTGATCGCCAGTGATCCGATTGGCATAAATCCGCTGCCTGGACAGGGCGCAAAACCGGTCATATCATCAAGAGCAATCCCCGCTGCGGCGAATTCGGCGCGTAATTCGGCTGGCCGCACGAATTTGCGCGGATCATGTGTGCCAGCAGGCACAAGCCGAACAATATATTCAAGCGCGAACTTGGCAAAAACTAGCGCTGGCAAGCTGCGGTTAATAGTGGTGATCACGACAACACCATCTGGAGCCAGCATCGTGGCAATCGCCGTGATGAAAAGGGGGCGGTCGGCAACATGTTCGATCACTTCAGAGGCATAGATCACGTCGAATTTGGCACCGCTTGCGGCAAGATCTTCGGCTGTGATGACCTGATAATCAATGGCAAGCTGCATCGATTCAGCATGTGTTCTGGCAGCGCTGATCGCCGGTGCGGTAACGTCAATGCCGGTCACCTCTGCGCCAAGCCGTGCCAATGGTTCGGCAAGCAAGCCACCGCCACAGCCAATATCGAGTATTTTCAATCCAGCCAATGATGGTTTTGCAATAGGTTTTGCACCTGTTTTCATTGGAAAAAACCGGCCAATCGCTTGTAGAATATAGTCAATCCGGACAGGGGTAAAAGCATGCAAAGGTGCCATTGGCCCTTTTTGATCCCACCATTGGTCGGATAGGGCGGCAAAATTATCGATCTCTGTTTGATCGGCTGTTGTCATCATAGGCTTGCCCCGGTGGCTGGTAATCGTTATAGCTGCGTGAAATTAGATTTACTGGAAAACAGCATACAGCAAATGGCACGCATTGTTCAAAAATTTGGCGGTTCCTCGGTGGCCGATCTTGATCGCATACGCAATGTGGCGCAGCGGGTAAAAACCGAAGTTGACGCTGGCCATGAGGTTGCGGTTGTTGTCTCGGCAATGTCGGGAACAACAAATCAGCTTGTCTCATGGGCATCGGAAATCGGTCCGCTTCATGATGCGCGTGAATATGATACGATTGTTGCGACTGGCGAACAGGTGACGGTTGGCTTGCTGGCGATTGCTTTGCAGAATATCGGCATCGATGCGCGGTCATGGCTTGGCTGGCAGATTCCCATCAGATCAGATAATGTTCATGGCGCGGCGCGGATTAACTCGATTGATGGGGCGGCCATTCGCGAGCGCATGAAAGCCGGACAGGTTGCGGTCATTGCTGGTTTTCAGGGCATTGGCCCCGATGGCCGGATCAGCACACTCGGCCGTGGCGGTTCGGATACATCGGCAGTTGCGATTGCTGCCGCGCTCGAAGCTGACCGGTGCGATATCTATACTGATGTTGATGGGGTTTATACTACCGATCCGCGAATCGCACCAAAAGCAACCAAATTAGCGCGAATCACCTTTGAAGAAATGCTGGAAATGGCATCATCAGGTGCCAAGGTCTTGCAAACAAGATCAGTCGCCATGGCGATGCGCTATGATGTTAATCTGCAGGTGCGCTCAAGTTTCAATGATGCACCAGGAACTTTAGTTGTGAATGAGGACTCAATTGTGGAACAAGAAACCATTAGCGGGATTGCCTATAGCCCTGATGAGGCTAAAATCACCATTGTTGGTCTGCCGGACCAGCCGGGTGTTGCTGCCGGTGTTTTTGGCGCATTGGCAGATAATCATGTCAATGTGGATATGATTGTACAAAGCGCATCAAGCGCCGTGAAGAAAACCGATATCAGCTTTTCGGTCAGCCGTGGTGATCTTGACAAAGCCGTTGATATAATTGATAAAATTAAAGATGATCTGAAATTTTACTCGGTTGACGCCTCGCCAAATGTTGCCAAAATTTCGGTTGTGGGAATGGCTATGCGGACCCAGCCCGGTGTTGCCAAGACCATGTTTGAAACTCTGGCGGCAAAGGGCGTAAATCTGCATGTGATTTCAACATCCGAGATCAAGATTTCGGTTCTGATTGATGCTGAATATACCGAGTTAGCGGTTCGCAGCCTACATACCGCCTATGGGCTAGATGACGAGTCTTAATATCGCTTTGATAGTAATAGATGCTTACTAAACAAGTGAAGATTTACGACGTTTTGAGATAACGATCAATGTTATCAGCTATATGATCGTTGGTTGTTCATTTAATAAACTCAAAGTTTTATTTGCAATCTTCAGAGTTTTCTGGTGGTTTAGAGTTGAAAGTTGATGAATAGGGGCTTGGTTTTGGGACGCGTTCAAGACAACGGCAGTCAATTTTTGCTTGATAGCGACAGTTTCGAACAAATCGGTTCGACGCTGGAAGAAGCGCGTCGGGCTCAGGGGTTGAAAATCAGCG
>CAJYBL010000206.1 GCA_913064995.1 uncultured Alphaproteobacteria bacterium | reverse complement strand
GCTTCTATCAAGTGAGATGTGTTCAGTTTTCCCATTGCCTAACCTCTAAAAACCCTGCGGATATAAATCCGCAGGGTCTTAATGTTTATCTTTAATTTTGATGATTATTTAACGGCCATACCCATTGATTTGTAAACTTCACGGTATTGCTTGATAGCGCCGTTAATCAATGTTCGTGCTCCGTCGGTATCGCGATAGCTGTCAATCACACTCATGAACTTTGAGTCATTGAATTTTTGATAACTGTCCTGACAATAACCGCGTTGGAAAGCCCACTGCAACCACTTTACTCGATCAGCTGGAGCTTTGGCGTTGACATAGAAGCCGCGGAACCGAAGTAATGGCGTAAACGACATGCCCATTTCTGTGTGGGTTGGGACGTCGGCGAACGCTTTTGGACGCTCGTCGAAGATGGTAAGAATTGGTTTAAAATCACCAGAGTCCAGGAACTTCTTCACGTCACCAGGCTGTTCAAAAAGTGCATCAACCTGACCACCCATGAGGGCACCGTATCTTGGAGCTCCTTTGTCAAAGGAGATTTGCTGGATTTTCATGCCGGTCGCGTCAGTGATAAATTTCATTGAAACACGTTCCATTGAGCCTTCTTTTGAAACGTTTGCAATGGTTGCTTTTCCACCTTGCTTTTTAACCCATGCTACAAATGACTTCCAATCGTTGTAGCGGGTTTCGCTTGAACGAATATAGATTTGCGAGAATGTCACTTGCGAAATGACTAGGGGGATCAAATCTTTTCCAGGATTTGGTTTAGAAGAGTCCAGTGCATGCGCTGACGAGGCGTCATCGATATGTTCTAGGACATTGTACCCATCTGCCGGTGCTGCCATGTCAGCAGTCATACCGACCGTGCCAGAGCCGCCAGGTTTGTGGTCGCGGTTTATATCGACTCCAGTGAGTTCGGTCACAGCTTTTGCCATTGCTGCCGCCACCTGACCTGAGCCACCAGCGGGGCCATAAGGTACGATCATAGTGAGCGCGCGATCAGGAAAGCCACCTGGTTTTGCCATTGAGTCTTCACTGACTTTGCATTTGAAGCCGTGACCGCCAGCAAAACTGGCTGTTGACACGCCTGCTAACATGCCAACAAAAAAGGCACTCTTTGCAATTGATGTTACAATTTTCACAATTTCCTCCAGATTTAATTTTTTCTAACAGAAAGAGAATGGCCCATTCATAAAAAAATGCAAACATTTCATGAAAATTCTGCTCAAAAACGCCATCTAAAATGGTCATTTCTTGAATGTTCAAGCGCGCTAATCAGTTTTTATATTGTAATTAGGCGTCGATTGAAGCGTAGGCGGTTTCAAAACAATCAAAATAAAAGCGTTTATCGGTCTATGTTTGGTTGTGTGCGAGAGGCTTTGGAAACAAGATCCAACAATTTCATTCGCTGAACCTTGCCTGATGGGCCTTTTGGCAAATCTTCCAGAAAATAAATATGATCCGGCGTTTTGTAGGCGCCGATCAGGCTCGAGCAAAAGGCACGCAATTCATCTTCTGAAATGGTTTTGCCGTCCTTTAGCCGAACGCAGGCTTCAACGCGCTGGCCGTAATCCCTGCATTCGCGGGCAAAGGCCGCGGCCTCTAAAACAGCGTCATGTTCCAGCAAGGCTTCATCAATTTCGCGCGGTGCGATATTTTCACCGCCTTTGATGATTAGCTCTTTAATCCGGCCAGTGACAAAGATGAACCCATCTTGATCCATGCGCCCCAGATCGCCGGTGCGAAGCCAGCCATCAGCCGTGATGGTTTTGGCGGTTTCATCCGGCCGGTCAAGATAGCCCTGCATAACATTGCTTCCACGAACCAGAATTTCGCCCTCAATATCAGGCCCCAAAATTGAAAGATCAGGGCCAGCAATGGCGATTTCATTGCCATAGCCGATACCAGGTGAGCCAATTTTACGCTCTGCTGGTGGCAATGGATTCGATAGAATCTGTGCGCCAGTTTCAGTTAGCCCCATCGTTTCGATAATGGGAATATTGAACCGCTTTTCAAATTGACGGTGAATTTCGGGTGGCAGCGGCGCCGATGCTGAACGCGAAAAGCGCAGCCGGTCACGATTGAGATCAGGAACGGTTTCATCATTCAGCAAATAAGCGAATAGCGTTGGCACGGCACTGAACCAGGTGCAATCAAACTGCTTCATCTGCGCCCAGAAATGCGTTGCCGAAAAGCGTCGTGGCATCACAAGCCCGCTGGCGGATACCAAGGTTCCCATCACGGTTACGCATAGGCCATTGATATGATAAATCGGCAAAACACACATGCCAACATCGGCCCTGTCCAGCTTATGCGCAACGCAAACATTGTTTCCCGCTGCAATCAAATTGGCATGCGACAACAAAACCCCTTTTGGCACGCCGGTGGTTCCCGATGTATACATCAACAGGCCAATGCTGTTGGCGTTTGGGCGGCGCAAATCAGCTTTGTTGATTGGGGTGATTTCGGTTTCTTCCCAGCGCGGGCCTTGGTCGATATCCATGCTGATAATCTGCGGCATGGTCTCTGGCGCGTCAGGCATTGCCGCCAATCCGTCTTCAACCATTGACCTGCAATCATCGGCGCAAAGAATGATTTCGGTTTTAGAATGTGACAAAACAAAACCAAGGGTTTTGACGCCTGCGACCAAATTCAATGGTGTTGCGCGATAGCCGCCAAATACGGTGCCAAGAAAGGCAAAGCTGGCCGCAGCGCCATTTGCCGACGCAATCGCAACCGACGCGCCATCAGAAAGGCCAGCGCCTTGGAGATAACAGGCGATTTCGGTGGCGCGGTCAAGACTGTCCTGCCAGCTAAAGCCCTGTTCCGTTTCAGGTGTTGTCAGCCAAATTTCATTGGGTGAGACAGATGCGGCGCTGCTGAGCAGATCGGCAATGCTAGACGATGATGCGCCTGACATGATTTAGGCGCCCACTTGCTTGCTGGCTTTGAAATAGTCAGCAAACATTTCGTCAACCGTTGGCTCGACGGGGGCAATTGGACGGGCAACCCGTACATGATTGACAAAATGCGTCCAATTCAAATTGTCATCAATCGAA
>CAJYBL010000205.1 GCA_913064995.1 uncultured Alphaproteobacteria bacterium | reverse complement strand
TAACTTGTGACGTTGTCTTTGAATTGTCACCGAGCGATGCGGGAATGGCGCACTTGCCCTTCCCAAAGGCAGAAAGAACAATGGCGTGACCGACATAACCGATTCGACCAATCCAACAATTTCGATTTCGGAGGAGATGCGCAAATCCTATTTGGATTATGCAATGAGCGTGATTGTTTCACGTGCACTTCCCGATGTGCGTGATGGCCTAAAGCCAGTTCACCGCCGCATTCTCTATGCCATGATGGAAGGCAATTACGACTGGTCAAAGCCACCGCGTAAATCGGCGCGTATCGTTGGTGATGTCATGGGTAACTATCACCCGCATGGCGATTCATCGATTTATGAAGCCATGGTGCGGATGGCGCAGGATTTTTCGATGCGCCTGCCATTGGTTGATGGGCAGGGCAATTTCGGATCTGTCGATGGTGATCCAGCCGCCGCGATGCGTTACACCGAATCACGGCTTGCCCGCTCGGCCGAAAGCCTGCTTCGCGATATTGACAAAAACACCGTAGAATTCACCGCCAATTATGATGAAACCCAGCTAGAACCAACAGTTCTTCCCGCCGAATATCCAAATCTGCTGGTGAATGGCGCTAATGGTATCGCGGTTGGTATGGCAACCAATATTCCGCCACATAATCCAGGTGAAGTGATTGCCGCCTGTGAGGCCTATATCCTCAATCCCGAGATCACCACCGAAGAAATAAATGTCATTGTTCCGGGGCCTGATTTTCCAACTGGTGGCCTGATTATGGGACGGCACGGCATTCGGGAAGCCTATGCCAATGGGCGCGGCTCAATCATCATGCGGGCAAAGGCCGAGGTTCAGACCAATGCCAAGGATCGTGAAGCCATTATCATTCACGAAATTCCCTATCAGGTGAATAAGGCGCAATTGCTTGAACGTATTGGTGAAATGGTTCGTGAAAAGACAATTGAAGGCATTTCCGATATTCGTGACGAATCTGACCGTAACGGTATGCGAGTTGTGATCGAGATAAAGCGCGATGCTTCGGGGGAAGTGGTGCTGAACCAGCTATATCGCCATACGAGGCTGCAGACCAGCTTTCCAGTGAATTTGCTGGCCATGAATGGTGGCCGCCCACAACAGATGGGCATTAAAGATGTGATTGTCGCCTTTTGCGCCTTTCGCAAGGAAGTGGTGGTTCGCCGGACAACCTTTTTGCTGTCAAAAGCGCGTGATCGAGCGCATATCTTGGCTGGCCTTATGGTGGCGCTTGCCTCAATTGACACAATCATTGAAATGATCAAAAAGGCACCCGATACCGAAACCGCACGCAATAAATTGTGCGAAACCAACTGGCCAGCGGCCGAAGTGGCTGATTTCATCTCGCTGATTGATGATCCGGGGCATGAGGTGATTGACGGTCATTACCGGCTGTCGGAAATACAAGCGCGCGCCATTCTTGAATTACGCCTTCAGCGCTTAACCGGCATGGAACGCGACAAGCTGAGCGATGAAACCCGTGAACTTGCTGATAAAATTGCCGATTATCTGGATATTCTTGGGTCAGACACGCGGGTTAGCCGTGTTGTTCTTGACGAATTGGCAGCGACACGCGAACGCCTGTCAAACCCGCGGCGCACCGAAATCACTGACCAGCTTGGCGATCAGGATGATGAAGATCTGATCCAGCAGGAAGATATGGTCGTAACGGTTAGCCATCGCGGCTACATCAAGCGGGTGCCATTATCAGTTTACCGCGCCCAGCGCCGCGGCGGCAAAGGCCGCGCCGGCATGAAAACCCGTGATGAAGATTTTGTGACACGGCTTTTTGTCACCAATACGCATACGCCGATTTTGTTCTTTACCTCACGCGGCATGGTTTACCAGCTAAAATGCTACAAGCTGCCTGAAGCCGCGCCGCAATCGCTTGGCAAGGCAATGGTCAATATCCTGCCAATCGAGCCGGAAGAAACCATCAATACCGTCATGCCAATGCCCGAAGATGAAACAAGCTGGGCCGATTTGAACGTTATGTTCGCAACGGTATCAGGCAATGTAAGGCGTAATAATCTTAGCGATTTCACCAATATCAAGCGCAATGGCAAAATCGCCATGAAGCTTCAAGATGGTGATGACCTTGTTGGCGTTCTGCCTTGTAGCGATGAAGATGATGTGTTGATGGCAACGCGCAATGGCAAGGCTATCCGCTTTGCCGCCAATGCTGTTCGCGTCTTCCGTGGCCGTGACAGCACCGGCGTTCGCGGTATCCGTCTTCTTGGTGGCGATCGTGTTGTTTCAATGTCAATTATCATCGATGAAGATAAAGAATTTATCCTGTCAGTTACCGAAAATGGCTATGGCAAACGAACACCAGTCAGTGATTACCGGCGTTCCGGTCGTGGCGGGCAGGGGGTTGCCAATATCGAAACCAGCAAGCGCAATGGTCAGGTCATGGCCTCATTTGCCGTGGTTGAAGAGGATCAATTGATGCTTGTCACCAATATGGGGCAGGTCATCCGGATCCGCGTTCATGGCGGCGAGGGTGACTCGATTCGGATTGCCAGCCGTAAAACTCAAGGCGTAAGGCTGTTTGATGTTGCCGATGATGAGAGCGAAAAGGTGGTTTCAGCCGGTCTTGTTCGTGAAACCGACAGTGATGACGACGATGATCATGAAGAGGGCCAAGAGGGTGACAATAACGGCGATCAATCAGGTGCTGACATAGGTGAAACCGCAGCAATTGTTCCAAATGCCAATGACGAGCAGGATATCGGCAGCGGGCAAGATACAGTTGATGCACGGTCAGATGCGGACGACGCGCCCAATCAAGCAGGTGATGAGAACAATCAATGAGCCAGACGGTCATTATTTATCCGGGCACCTTTGACCCACTAACCTATGGCCACATAGACATTGTCGAGCGTGGCGCAAGACTTGGTGACCAATTAATCGTGGCAGTATCGCTCAATCTTGGCAAACAGCCGCTTTTTTCAATTGAAGAACGTACCGAACTAGTCGAGGCCGAAGTCGCGCGGATCAATGACGCAAACAAGCCTGGTTTGCCGGTGCTGGTGAGATCGGACGCGAG
>CAJYBL010000204.1 GCA_913064995.1 uncultured Alphaproteobacteria bacterium | reverse complement strand
GTCTTCGGCAATTGAAATTGGCAGACCCGTTGCATCACGAAGCACACCATCAATATCACGCAGCAAAGCACCGCCGCCAGTCATTACAATGCCTTTTTCAACAATATCCGCTGCCAATTCAGGCGGAGCCTGTTCAAGCGCCATTTTTACCCCTTCAACAATTTGGCGAACCGGATCTGAAATCGCTTCGGCAACCTGTGCCTCGGTAATACCGATTTCCTTTGGCACGCCATTGACAAGATCACGGCCGCGAACTTCAATTTTGTTGCCACTGCTTTTTTCTGGTTTGCGCGCAACGCCAATGCTTTTCTTGATCCGTTCGGCAGTGGCTTCACCAATCAAAAGATTATGCGTACGGCGCATGTAAGCAATGATCGCCTCGTCAATCTTGTCGCCGCCAACACGAACCGAGTGGGCAAAAACGATATTCCCAAGTGACAAAATGGCAACTTCGGTTGTGCCACCACCAATATCAACAACCATGGAGCCTGATGCTTCGGTCACTGGTAAATTGGCGCCAATTGCCGCAGCCATTGGCTCTTCTATCAAAAAGACCCTGCGCGCACCTGCAGCCTCAGCCGATTCTTGAATGGCGCGGCGCTCAACCGCAGTTGATCCTGATGGCACGCAAATGATGACTTGCGGGCTGGCAAATGACATACGGCCATTCACCTTGCGAATAAAATGTTTGATCATTTCTTCGGCAACTTCAAAATCAGCAATCACACCATCAGCCATAGGCCGGATGGCACGAATATTTCCGGGTGTCTTTCCAAGCATGACTTTGGCTTCTTCACCAACGGCAAGAACATGCGTTTTGCCCCTGATTTCGGCCATTGCAACAACTGATGGCTCGTCAAGAACGACACCCCGTCCCTTGACGTAAACCAACGTGTTCGCCGTTCCAAGATCAATACCAATATCAGCCGAGAATAATCCAAGGAATGCGCCAAACATATTCCATCTCCAAATTTTAAGCCGATGGTAACGGCAGAACAGTCATAATAAAGTTACGCTAAACGACAACTGTGTAACAACATGAAGGGCCGATCGACCCGACGCACTTTAAAGTATCATTATATCGACAATGTGGCAAAAACTAGTTTTTTGCTTTGTCTACGAGGCGGTTTGCACCAATCCATGGCATCATTGCCCGCAATTCAGCTCCAACCTGTTCGATCGGATGCTCTGCATTGCGACGACGTGTTGCTTTAAAGCTTGTCTGGCGGGCTTTATTTTCAACCATCCAGTCACGGGTAAAGCGACCAGCCTGAATATCTTCAAGAACGCGCTTCATCTCGGCTTTGGTTTCATCAGTGATAATCCGTGGCCCAGTGACATATTCGCCATATTCAGCGGTGTTTGAGATCGAGTAATTCATGTTGGCAATACCACCTTCATAAATCAGGTCAACGATCAGTTTCACTTCATGCAAACACTCGAAATAGGCCATTTCAGGTGCATAACCAGCTTCGACAAGCGTCTCAAATCCAGCCTTAATCAATTCACAAAGACCGCCACAAAGAACAGCCTGCTCGCCAAATAGATCGGTTTCACATTCTTCTTGGAATGTGGTTTCGATGATGCCTGAACGTCCACCACCAACAGCCGACGCATATGACAAGCCGATTTCATGCGCATTGCCTGATGAGTCCTGATGGACAGCAATCAAACAAGGTACACCGCCACCGCGGGCATATTCAGACCGCACTGTGTGACCCGGACCTTTTGGGGCAACCATAAAGACGTCAATATCGGTGCGTGGCTCGATCAGGTTGAAATGAACATTCAATCCATGAGCAAATGCAATCGCGGCACCCGGGCGAATGTTTTCAGCGATCTCGTCAGCATAGATATCAGCCTGCAATTCATCAGGGGTCAACATCATGATGACATCGCCCCACTGTGATGCTTCGGCAACATCCATAACCTTGAAACCGGCATCGCTGGCTTTGGCGCGACTTGCCGAGTCAGACCGGAGCGCGACAGCAACCTCAGCAACACCGCTATCCTTCAGGTTTGCTGCATGAGCATGACCCTGGCTGCCATAACCAACAATAACAACCTTCTTTTTCTTGATCAGCCCAACATCGGCATCACGATCATAATAGACACGCATTGACAGTTTTCTCCTTATTTGACGGCTGATACGGCGCTGGCCCAACTGCCAGATGCTCATGATCATCCTACTTAAAACATATAATCACACCCCAAATCATTGCGGTGTGATCTAACAATTTGCATAAACTCGTTAACGACGCCGGTTTATTTGGCCGTTAAATCGATACGGTTGCCCCGCGAAATGGCTGAAACACCGGTCCGCGCAATCTCCACATCACCAAGCGACTGCATCAAATCAATAAAGGCAGCAACCTTTGACGAGTTTCCTGTTACTTCAAATACAAAACTATTTAGTGTGCTGTCTAGTGTTCTTGCACGGAAAGTATCAGCGATGCGCAATGCCTCGATCCGGTTTTCGCCATCATTGATGATTTTGACGAGCGCCAGCTCGCGTTCAATGGCAGCGCCCATCTCGGTTAGGTCACTTACGGAATGGATCGGCACAAGACGCGCCAATTGCGCCTTGATCTGTTCGATAACCATTGGCGTTCCTGAGGTTACGATGGAAATGCGTGAAAGACCACGATTCCATTCCACCTCGGCAACGGTCAGGCTTTCGATATTATAGCCGCGTCCGGAAAACAGCCCGATAACCCGCGCCAGAACACCTGGTTCATCATCGACCAGAACGGAAATGATGTGGCGTTCCTCTGTTACATTGATACTCATCTCGATATAGCTCCTAAATGGCTGGCCTAGACCAACACCATACCTTCTTCAGAAATCGGCTTTGCAGCCTGATCATCCGGCCCCAAAAGCATCTCGTTGTGCGCTGCGCCAGATGGGATCATGGGGAAGCAATTTTCTTCTTTGGCAACGCGAATATCAGCAATAACCGGCCCCGGTGTTGCCAGCATTTCAGCAATCACCCCATCTAGATCATCCGGCTTTTCAGCGACCAGACCAACCATGCCAAAAGTATCGGCCAGCTTACGGAAATCAGGCAATGAGGCGCTATAGGATTCAGAAGAT
>CAJYBL010000203.1 GCA_913064995.1 uncultured Alphaproteobacteria bacterium | reverse complement strand
ATTGCGGTTTATTTTGCAACACGGGCGCGGGTGGCGCGGCTTGCCGTTCCGGCGCCGTAACATTTGTGTGTTTTGAAGTGGGGTATAAAAAAGCCGGACAAATTTCCGGCTTTTGTTTTGCGATCATGCGACTGGCGTTTGCCTAATCGACTAATTTTGCTGAAATGATTTGATCTGGTTCGGCAGGCGGCTCACCAACGGCCAGCTTTTGAACTGTATCCATGCCATTTTCAACCTGTCCCCAAACGGTATATTGACCGGTTAGGTGGCCGCAGCCATCAAAGCAGATAAAGAACTGGCTGTCACCGCTATCAGGACTCGACGAACGTGCCATGCCAACAGTGCCATTGCGATATTCATAATCGCTAAATTCGGCCGTTAGTTTGCTGCCTGATCCGCCCATGCCGGTGCCTGTTGGATCGCCTGTTTGCGCCATAAATCCTGGAATGACACGATGAAAAATAATGCCGTCATAAAATCCAGACGCTGCCAGTTCGGAAATGCGGGCAACATGGTTTGGGGCAATGTCGGGAAGCAGTTTGATTTCAATCTGTCCCTGACTTGTTTCAAGTAGAAGATTTGAGCCGGTCGCGGCCACGCTTGTTTCACTCATGATTATAAATCCAACTCCTAGCATACGTAATAGAAAAGACTTCATACCAAAATCCTTACAGAAAAGGCAATTTGACTAGAACAGAGCGTCAAGCTGTTCGTCTGTCAGATTCCCGGGAACAACAGTGATGGGAACACGGCAACGCGATGCGCCGTTTGCCATCAGGAACGTAATCAAAGGGCCAGCCGTTTCCGACTGCGTATCGGCACCAAGAACAAGTAGGCTAATCTCATGTTCCTGATCAATCAATTCCAACAATTCGTCACGTATGTCGCCTTCGCGGACATAGAGGATTGGTGTTCCGTTGCTCAGGTTTTTAGCATAATCGGCATGGATGGCCATTTTGGCTTCGGCTTCCTCACGCGCTTCTTTGCGCATTAATTCACCGACACCGGCCCAATATTCAAATTCAGCAGGAACAATGCAATACATCAATGCCACGCGACCACCGACAGATCGGGCGCGTCCACAAGCGAATTGCAATGCCTGATGCATTTCCTCGCTATCATCAACAACAACAAGAAAGACCGGTTGTTTTGGTTTCGCTGTTGCTTTTGCCATAATATCTAGATCTCCACTATCATCGGGGGTATGGAGGCTCAGCTGCGCCGGAACGCCGCTGCGGCCAACCAGCCAGCAGCAACCGCAAATAGGATCGCAAATATTCCATATAATGCTGAATAATTGTGCGCGAAATTGTAAATGCCAGCACTCAACCCCCCTTTATTGATATAAAGATTGGTGATGTCTTCACTGATTGCAACACCATTGCGGAATTGCAGAACCCGAACATCATAAGTGCCAGACAGTATATTTGCTGGCAATTTTACCTCAGCGCGGAACAGGGCGTTTTTGGTCAAGGTGACATTGCCAGTTTGACGTGGCCATAGGTCAATTTTTGCCATATTGGCCTGAAGCGCAGCAATAAATTCATTGGCCGTTGGTTTCGACTGGCCAGCAATGGGCGTCTCGGCCGCGATTTCCAACCCAATATTATTTGTACCAATCGCAAGCGAGGCAAGCGTTTCGCGGCTGGCAATCTTGTCGATCGGGCTGGTGGCAAGAATGGTGTAAAGGCTGGGTACTTTTTGCCAAATATTGGTTTCGACATTTATCCAGATGCCAGCACGGTTTGCTTTTCGCCGCTGAGCGATATCGGTTGGCGGGCCGCTAATCACTACTAGAATATCATCACCAGCCGCGCCATCAACCGCACCGAATAACAATAAATCGGTACCGTGGAATCCGCTAGTAATGGCGATATTTGATTTTGATAGATCAGCAACCAAACGGCCAGAATTTGCCGCGGCAAGACTGTTCATGCCAAGCAGCAGAATAAAACTCAGCATAAAATGGCGTGCGCGGATCATTTCAGCAACTCCACGCTAAATAGATCATCAGGCCGAAGGGCGAGATCAAAACCAAGCTTGACACAGACCGCCAGCACCATCAGCGCCAATAGCCCACGAAGCTGTTCGCCGCGCAATAATGCGCTTGCCCTTGTGCCAAACTGCGCGCCAATAACAGCGCCAAACAAAAGCAAACCAGCAAGCAGGAAATCAACCGTCTGGGTTTGTACCGATTGCAGGAACGTGACGTTTGCTGTCACAAAAATAATCTGGAACAAAGATGTGCCAACAACAACCGAGGTTGGCATGCCAAGAAGATAGATCATCGCTGGCACCATGATAAAGCCGCCGCCAACACCCATGATCGCCGCTAAAACACCAACAAAGGCGCCAATCGCAAGCGGCAAAAGTGCGCTGATATATAGCTTTGATCGACGGAACCGCATCTTTAACGGCAAGCCGTGAAGCCAATTATGCTGATGCAACTTGGTTTTGCGGCCGCCCGGGCGGCGCGTTCGTAAAATAGTTCGTACACTTTCCAAAAGCATCAAAAATCCGATGATGCCAAGAAACACGACATAAGACAGCTTGATCACAAGATCAATCTGACCCATTTCGCGAAGCGTGGTGAAAAGCATCACACCAAGGGATGATCCGACGACACCGCCAAGCAGCAAAATACCGCCCATTTTGAAATCGACATTGTCGCGCCGCATGTGCGCTAAAACGCCCGATACTGATGATGCCACGATCTGATTGGCTTCAGTCGCCACCGCAACCGCAGGTGGAATGCCAAAAAAGATCAATAATGGCGTCATCAAGAAGCCGCCACCAACGCCAAAAAGCCCGGATAGGAACCCAACACCACCGCCAAGACCGATGATGATGCCGATATGCATCGAAATTTCAGCGATGGGTAGGTAAATATACATTGATGCCAGCATCAGGAATGTGGATTTGACGCAAAAGGGCGGGTCGGGAAAACCCAAAAGACATGAAACCAATTTGCACGCTCGGTTTCGCATAGAGTGCCATTCGATGCAAGGGCAATCCACCCCTTTTGTCTGCTTCTCGCTTTCTTAACTGGACAGAGCCATTTGCGCCAGACGAATGCAGACTTTAATCTGGGTGAATTGCGTGCTGTCATT
>CAJYBL010000202.1 GCA_913064995.1 uncultured Alphaproteobacteria bacterium | reverse complement strand
GCTCTTTCCGATCTGCCGTGCCAAAAATCATCGAAGCCTGCATTCGGCTTTCAGCTTTTAAATAGGCAAGAAGCGGAATCGATAAAGCAAAAATCGCTGGCAACAAAAATAATGGCGGCAAGGATAAGCTGGCAAATGCACCAGCAAGCAAATGCCAGAAAAGCACAATGGGGCGGTTTTTAGCCCGGTTTGCTAGAGCTGGTTTTGACACGCGGCAATCCACGAAGTTTTAACAAAGTGACGCGGCGCGGGTCACCTTCAAGAATTTCAAACTGTAACCCGCCGCGATGACGCACAACCTCGCCGCGACCGGGCACCCGCCCAGCAAGCGCACAGACCAATCCGCCAAGCGTATCAATCTCATCACGTTCATCATCATCAAGTAAAATCCCGGTAATCGCTTCAAGAACTTCAACTTCAAGCCGGGCATCGGCAATTGCCGTACCATCACCCTTTTGCTCAAACCGCAATTGCGCTGTGGTGTCATGTTCATCTTCAATTTCACCAACAATTTCTTCGACCAGATCTTCGATCGTAATCAAGCCATCAACCCCGCCAAACTCATCAACAACCAGCGCCAAATGGCGGCGGCGCAAACGCATTTCATGAAGCAGATCAAGAAGCCGAATTGTTGGTGATATAAACAGGGCAGGCCGTAAAAGACTCTCGACTTCAGGCGTGTGGCCATTGCGAAGATGGGCAAATAAATCCTTGATATGAATAATGCCAACAACGTCATCAAGCGTGTTGCGGTAAACCGGTACGCGGCTGTGATTGGCATCGCTCATTTGCTGGATAATGTCATCAAAACCATCAGCAAGCGCAACCGAGACAATATCGGCACGCGGAATCATCACATCGGCAGCGGTGATATCGCGAAGCCCCAGAAAATTCTGCAATAACGTGCCTTCATGGCTGTCAAAGCTGGTCTTGTCATCAAGCGATTCCTGAAGCAATTCGGTCAGTTCATCACGGCGCGATGACGGACGGGCAAATGAGGGGAAAAACCTCCCAAGAAACGTCATCATTATCCGGTCTCCCGCGTGCCAAACGCAAGCTCATCATCAAGATAGGGGTTGGCAATCTTCATCTGGCCAAGAAGGGCAATTTCCAGCGCTTCCATTTCATCTGCCATCTGATCATCAATATGATCATAGCCAAGCAAATGCAAAACACCGTGGGTAAACAGATGCAATAGATGATCACCCACTGCAATGCCAGCCTCAGCGGCTTCACGAATTACCGTTTCGCCAGCAATGGCAATATCGCCAATGCCGCGATCCATTTCTGGCATATCATCATTCAGATACAAATCATCACCTGCAGGAAATGACAGAACATTGGTTGATTTATCAAAGCCACGATGCAGAAAATTCATCGAACGCATATCAACATCATTGCACAGCAAAAGACTGACCATCTGCGGGTCAAGCGATAGCCGCGATGCGATGTGATCAAGCATCACTGGACCACGTTTTTTCAAATCTGCAATAAGGGGGCTATGCCAGCTAGATGGATCAATGCTGACTTCAATCAAGGCGCCAGCCTCAGACGTCCATTCATCGCTTAAAAATTGATTATCCTCTGGACTGTCAGGGTCCAGAGCGCTATCGCCATTATTCATTTCACTCTTCATGAGCCGTTTTCATTCCCCGTTGCACAAGCGACCACGATAACGCGCCCCTATTCGTACTCTATTTGGACGTATTCTGCGGCTTTTGTCCAGCTTCATACGCTTGCAAAATGCGCGCCACTACCGGATGACGAACCACATCTTGGCCAGAAAGATGGATAATGCCAACGCCTTTAATATTGTCTAAAAGCGAAACCGCCTCGGCAAGGCCGGACGGTTGACCCGCTGGCAAATCAACCTGACTTAAATCACCCGTAATGACCATATGTGAGTCCTGCCCAAGCCGGGTTAGAACCATTTTCATTTGGACAGGCGTGGTGTTTTGCGCCTCGTCAATAATCACATGCGCTGCAGTCAAGGTGCGGCCGCGCATAAAAGCAAGCGGTGCAATTTCAATCTCGCCACTGGCCAGCATACGGTCAACTTTATCAGCTGGCATCATATCATATAGGGCATCATAAAGCGGCCGTAGATAGGGATCGACCTTTTCTTTCATATCGCCTGGTAAAAAGCCAAGACGTTCACCCGCTTCAACAGCAGGACGCGATAAAATAATGCGTTCGACTTCGCGCTTTTTCAGCGCTTCGACAGCGCGGGCAACAGCCATATAGGTTTTGCCCGTGCCAGCAGGCCCAAGGCCAAACACCACTTCATTGCTACGCAGTAATTTCAGATAATCATTCTGGCCTTTGGTTTTGGCGACGATTTTCTTTTTCCACGTGTCAAAAGATTCGCCTGCTGTTACCGCATCAGACTGGTTACCATTCACCGCCCATCGCAATGCATCTTCAACCATTGATTTATCGATATCATCACGTTTGCCATCGGCGATAAGGCGATAAAGATCCTCAATCACGGTTCGGGCGGTTTTGGTGGCTTTACCAGCACCTGAAATTTTGATGCTATTACCAAAAGAATCCAGTGTGACATCCAAGGATTTTTCGATATGCGCCAGATACTGGTTATGTTCACCTGATAATAGCGCTAGAACGCCATTATCTTCGAATTCCATACGGATGCTATTGGCTTTTGCCGCGTTCACGCCGCCCCCTTCAAATTGACGATATCGCCAGTCATGCTGTTCTGACGTGCTTCCAACAGACGGCAAGGCACAATCTGGCCAATCTGTTCAGGATTACCAATGAAATTCACCACCTGCATATAGGGGCTTCGACCAGCCATTTGACCATCACGGCCACCGGCACGCTCGACAAGAATATCAACAATCTTGCCCTCGGTTCCTTTGTTAAAGGCAAATTGCTGGGCGTTCAGCAATTGCTGAAGGCTCTCAAGCCGTTCGGATTTTACCGATTCTGGAACCTGTATTTCGGCCGTGGCGGCTGGTGTTCCAGGGCGTGGGCTATATTTAAATGAATAGGCCGATGCATAACCAACCTTGCTGACAAGCGCCAAGGTTTCAGCAAAATCGGCATCGCTTTCGCCGGGGAAGCCAACAATGAAATCACCTGACATGGCAA
>CAJYBL010000201.1 GCA_913064995.1 uncultured Alphaproteobacteria bacterium | reverse complement strand
CGAAGATATTGTGAAGTCGTCGCAAAACAGCGGGGTGAATGCACAGGCCAGCACGGCAAATTTGCTTGGCTCGCAAACAATTGACGGATCTGAATTTGCGGGTCTGTTCGATTTCTCCGGAGTTCCTGATGATATCCGCACCAAAGTTGATGAAGAAACCTATGGCATTCAGTTGGAAAAGCGGCTGCCATTGCAAATGCTGTTTGGCCGCGTTCCTGATGTGGGGCCAGTTCTCGATAAAATGGCCGAAGATCTGCGGCTTCGCAAAGCGCGTCTTGCCGGACAAGCACCAACCGAAGGCGGCACCAAGGCCATTGATCCAGCAAGCGATCAACCGCTTACCGTTAATTAGACCGCCGTTATGGCCGTTATCCGCCAACTTCCCGACCGGTTGATTAACCAGATCGCGGCCGGTGAGGTCGTTGAAAGACCGGCAAGCGCACTGAAAGAACTTGTCGAAAATGCGCTTGATGCGGGGTCGCAGCAGATTAGCGTCACCCTTCGGCGCGGCGGTATTGACGAAATCACCGTTATTGATGATGGCAGCGGCATGACGCCAGATGATATGGCGCTTGCCATTGAACGCCATGCCACGTCGAAATTGCCGGATGATTCGCTTGATCACATTCATTCATTGGGGTTTCGCGGCGAGGCGCTGCCGTCAATTGGCGCTGTTTCGCGGCTATCTTTGACCTCGACCATTGCTGGTTTTGATCATGCGTGGCGGCTTGTTGTCGATGGCGGTATTGTATCTGGCCCTGAACCGGCCGCGCTTGCCAAAGGCTCGATGATTTCAGTTACCCAGCTTTTCAAGGCCGTTCCTGCTCGCCTGAAATTTCTGAAAACCGAGCGGACCGAACAGGGGCAATGCGCCGATATCGTGCGGCGGCTTGGCATGGCATGGCCCGAAGTTGGGTTTCATCTGACCGCGGATGACCGTCTTTTGCTGGATTTACCCGCCTGTTTGCCAGGCCAAAGCGGGTTGCAGGCACGCATTGGCGCGATTATGGGACAGGGATTTGCCGCCGAAGCGGTTGTGCTTGATGCATTGCGTGACGACATCCGGCTTACGGGGCTTGTTGGTCTCCCGACAATGAACCGGCCAACAACGGCAAATATTTTTCTATTTGTGAATGGCCGTCCAATCCATGACCGCGCGCTTTTGGGGGCAATCAGGGCGGGGTATGGCGATACATTGCCGCGTGGCCGCCACCCGATGGCCGTCTTGTTTCTTGAGGTGCCACCATCGGCGGTTGATGTGAATGTCCATCCGGCAAAGGCCGAAGTGCGGTTCAAAGATGCCGCCGCGGTTCGCAGTCTTTTGGTTGGCGGGTTAATGGCGCGGCTTCGTGATGGCAGCATTAACGCCACCAGCGCAGGCGGTGCCGCGGCAATTGGTAAATTTTCAACCGTGCCGGATCGGGTGGCAGGAAATGACTTTGCGCCAGCGGGTAATACGCTATCCAGCGGTGCGCAGCACCCCTATCTGGCCCCGCCATCACGCCAGCAAATGGCCTCAGCCCATGCGTTTTACCGACCCGATCAATTGCCGCCACATGGCTTGCTTGGTGATGATGCGGCGCCGGCGGCGCGAATGGCATCGGAAAGCGAAGCCGAACAGCAGCATGACCAGCGTCATCATCTTCTTGGCGCGGCCAAGGCGCAGCTCCATAAAACATATATCATTGCTGAAACCGAAGATGGGCTGACCATTATTGACCAGCATGCAGCGCATGAACGTCTTGTGATGGAACGGATGAAAACCGCGCTTGCCGAAAGTGGTGTTGCGTCCCAAAACCTGCTTTTGCCCGAAGTGGTCACGCTTGCTGATCATCATGCTGCGGCGGTTATCGAGGCGGCTGATATGCTGGAAACAATGGGGTTGGTGGTCGAAGGGTTTGGCGCCGGTGCGGTGGTTGTGCGGGCAGTGCCAGCGCTTCTTGGCACGCCCGATGTCAAACAGCTTGTTGCTGATATTGCTGAAGAACTTGTTGAACTTGGCGGCAGCACCAGTCTTGAAGACCGGATCAATCATGTTTTGGCAACCGTGTCATGCCATGGGTCGGTTCGTGCTGGCCGTCCGTTGAACGCAAGCGAGATGAATGCGCTTCTTCGCGATATGGAGATAACCCCGCGATCGGGGCAATGTAACCATGGTCGGCCAACTTGGGTGAAATTATCACTTGCCGATATCGAACGGTTATTTGGCCGAAGCTAGGCGGCGGTTACGGCTTTTGATAAGTCAGGAAATTCAGCAACGCCTTGCCATAATTACGCTGGTCAATCGGCGTCAGGCCAGCGGCCAAAGCGTCGCTATCCAATATTTCGGTTTTGGCGGTTTCGATGATGATCACCGCCGCATCACCAAGCGCGCCAATTTTGGCCAAAGCGTTAATCGCCAAAAGGCCGCCCCCGGTTTGATAGGGTGCATCGGCAAAAACAAGATTGGCTGGTGCCGCCCGCCAATGCACCAAATTTGTTGCATCAGCGGCCAAAACGGCGGCTGAGGATTGAAAGCGAAGCTTGGCAATATTCGCCCGTAAAACCGCAAGGGCGGCCCCGTCATTTTCAATAAAGCTGGCAAAGGCGGCACCGCGCGAAATGGCTTCTAGCCCAAGCGCGCCGGTACCGGCAAAAACATCAATCACCTGACTATCAGCCAAAAGTCCCTGAAACCGGCCAGCTTGCAGAATATTGAAAAGGGACTCACGAACCCTATCTGCCGTTGGCCGGGTTTTAACGGCGTCCAGTTTTGTGAGGATTGCCCCGCGACGGCTTCCCGCTATGATTCGCATGTCTGCCTCGTTTCGCACCTGATTTATGCGCTGGCTTATTGATCGAAAGCGTTGGTTTTTCGCTGGCTTCCAAAGTGCCATCACCAAGCCCAAGCTGATCGGCAAGTACCCGCGCTTTGACTTGTTCAATGGCGCCATCTTCAAGATCACCAAGCTGGAATGGCCCATAGGAAATGCGGATCAGGCGGCTGACCTTATGACCTAGATATTCCATGATGCGGCGAATCTCGCGGTTCTTACCTTCACGGATGGCAACCGTAAGCCACGCATTGCTTGCCATTTGTCGGTCAAGCTTTGCAATCACCTGCCCATAGCGGATGCCGTCA
>CAJYBL010000200.1 GCA_913064995.1 uncultured Alphaproteobacteria bacterium | reverse complement strand
TCAGAAAATGCCTTTTTCTATCTTCTGGCTTTGCGACTGGTTCCAGCGGCACCGTTTTGGGTAATCAATATTGTGCCAGCGCTGACCCACATGCCGTTTCGGCAATTTATTGGCGCAACCTGTCTTGGCATTATTCCGGGGACTGCGGTCTATATTTCGGTGGGGCGCGGCTTTGATCATATTCTGGCCGCTGGCAAAACACCCGATCTTGGCGTTTTGACAAGCCCCGAAATTTTACTGCCGCTGACAGGGCTTGGCACTTTGTCACTATTGCCGATCTTGGTGCGGCGCTGGCAGGCGGCAAAAAAGCCAGCGCCAAAAGGACGGCAAAATGAAACAGATTGAGACCGATATTTGCATCATTGGTGGCGGCTCGGGCGGATTAAGCCTTGCTGCTGGCGCCGTGCAGATGGGGGCGCGGGTTGTTCTGTTTGAAGGCGGCCAAATGGGCGGTGATTGCCTGAATAGTGGCTGTGTGCCGTCAAAGGCGCTGTTGGCCGCAGCAAAGGCGGCATATCTTGCCAATGGCAATGCGGCAATGGGCATCACAAACAACCCGCCAAATATTGATTTTGCTGCTGTCAAAGCGCATGTGGCCGATGTGATTGCGCAAATTGAACCGCATGATTCGATTGCCCGATTTGAGGCGCTTGGCGTCACTGTCATTCCGGAAATGGCGCATTTTACCGGCCCGCGCGCGATGGCATCAGCAACGCATCACGTCCGCGCAAAATATATCGTCATTGCCAGCGGATCACAGCCGATGTTACCACCCATTCCAGGGCTGGACCAAACCGATTTTCACAGCAATGAAACCATTTTCGCTGACACGGAAAAGCCCGACCATCTGTTGATCATTGGCGGCGGGCCAATTGGCGTTGAAATGGCACAAGCTCATGCACGGCTTGGCTGTGACGTGACCTTGGTCGAGGCCTTTCGCATCATGGGGCGCGATGATCCAGCGCTTGTCGAGATCTTAAAGCAAAATCTCATCCAATCGGGCATCACGCTGATTGAAGGGGTTGGCGTTGCTGGCCTGTCACAAATCATCAAAGCCGGCCGCCGAACCATCACCGCCAGCCTTGCCAATGGCAAACAACTGACCGCTAGTCATTTATTAATGGCGGTTGGCCGGAAACCGGCACTTGATGGGCTGCAGCTTGCCGCCGCCAAGATACGCCATGATGCCAAAGGCATTGTCACTGACCGGCGGCTGCGAACAAGCAACCGGCATGTCTATGCCATTGGTGATGTTGCCGGGCGACAGCAATTCACCCATATTGCGGGCTATCATGCTGGCATTGTCATTCGCAATATCCTGTTCAAAATACCGGCCAAGCTGGATGATCGCGCTGTGCCATGGGTCACCTATTGCGATCCTGAACTGGCGCATGTAGGGCTTGGGCTTGATGATGCCAAGGCGCGCTTTGGCAGGGATCGGGTGATTTGTCTTGAAAGCCCACTTAACGTTAATGACCGCGCGATTGCCGATCGCCGAAGCGAAGGCATAGTCAAAGTCGTCACCCATAAAAATGGACGCATTCTTGGCGCGTCAATTCTGGCGCCTGCCGCTGGCGAGATGATTTTGGCATGGAGCCATGCGATCGCAACAAAAGCCAAAATTGGCAGCATGGCAAACCTGATCGCCCCCTATCCAACCTATGGCGATTCCAGTAAACGCGCCGCTGGCAGCTTTTTCACCGCAAAGCTGTTTTCACCAGCAACCCGGAGATTTGTTCAATTTTTGCTAAAATTCTAAGCACCCATTTGGACAGCGCGTAGCCGCGCCGCATGGCATTAATTTGCGCGGCTATTTCCGCTTGTCATTTCGGGGCAGGACTGTTAGTACTTCACACGTATTTGCGGCATACACGCCACTCAATCTTGGCCTTTAATTTGCACTGGCCCAGATATCGAAAAGATGCTGCCATAGCTCCAGCGGTAGAGCGCACCCTTGGTAAGGGTGAGGTCGCGTGTTCGAATCACGCTGGCAGCACCATTCTCTGTATCATCTTTGATGTAACCAATTGAAATGCTTCACTTCATGTGTCTGCATGACGATTGGTGTGCAACAAAATGAGAAACAAATGTGAAGCAAATCACGTGCTATATCGTGATGGCGTTTACTATTATGTGAGGCGTGTGCCTTATGACTTAACTTCCCACTATGATGTTAAAAGGCTGTGCTTCAGCCTTAAAACCAAATCAGCTTCTGCTGCTGTTCGTGCCAGCAAATCAATAAATCAACGCCTTGAGGATTACTGGCTTGGTTTGCGGCTGCAGAATATGGATATTCCTGCCATTCAAGTGGTCAAATCAAGTGATACCCATAAAAATGATACTTTACGACTATCTGAAGCCTGTGAGTTATACCTTCGGCTAAAAGGTGTGGGTAAAGATAAGGTGTTCATAAGAACAGCCAATCGTAATACTGGATATGTGACCAAGCTGCTGGGTGATAGACCCATATCCTCATACTCTTCCAATGAAGCGGCCAAGTTCCGTGACTGGTGTGTTGAACAAGGCATGGGCATAAAGACAGTAAAGCGTGTCTTTGCCTCTGTCAGAGCCATTATAAATCTAGCTATAGCAGAAGAAGGACTTGAGTGTTCTAACGCCTTTGCAAAGACCTACTTCCCTGATGATGACAAGGCTCAAGTAAGGCAACCAATATCCATTCAGGACATCAGCAAGGTCCAGTCTCTGTGCAAAGACATAGACGATGAGATGCGCTGGCTCATTGCTCTAATCAGTGACACTGGCATGAGATTAGGTGAGGCTGCTGGTTTATTAAAAGAGGATATAAAGGTGAATGAACCTATTCCCCATATAGACCTTAAACCTCACTCGTGGAGGACTCTAAAAACTAGAGGCAGTCAACGACTTATTCCATTAACCAAAGAGGCTCTGTGGGCTTCTCAACGCCTCCTAGAGGCCAATAATGATAGTATATTTGCCTTTCCACGCTATTGCAGTGAAATAGGCTGCAAAGCTAATTCAGCTAGCGGTGGCCTCAACAAATGGTTACATCAATATTTACCTTACAACTGTGTTATTCACAGCTTTAGGCATAGCCTTCGTGACCGACTAAGAGCAGTAGAATGTCCAAGTGATATTGTGGACGC
>CAJYBL010000199.1 GCA_913064995.1 uncultured Alphaproteobacteria bacterium | reverse complement strand
TCTTCCTCATCGCCATCAGGTACCTTCTCATCGAGAAGGTTTGGCAGTTCAAGAAGCCGTGATTCTAGACTTTCGGCAAGGCTGGCTTCTTCGGTCTCAAGGGCCGGCATTTTGGTTTTGATATCATTGACCTCGGCGATCAAGGCATCGGCATCGCTGCCTTTGGCTTTAAGGGCGCCAATTTCCTTTGATGCCTGATTACGCCGCGATTGCATTTCTTGAATTTGCGCCTGCAATGCGCGGCGATCGCTATCGGTTTTCAAAATCTCACCTGCCATAGGGGCAAGTTTGCGCCGCTTTAGGGCCGCATCAAAGGCATCAGGATTTTCGCGGATAAAACGGATATCATGCATTTTTAACTCGGTTTATTGGTCAGGTTCGGATCAGGATAGCTAGTCGCAATTTGCATGCAGACCGTCAAAATTGACCTGCGGCGCGCAACCTTTGTTTTAACTATTGTCGAATTCATTATTTTCAGGTGGGCTCATCAGCCTTGCCCCAAAAATGGATAATTCGTAAAGCAGGATGATGGGAACAGCCAATAGCAATTGTGAAATCACATCGGGCGGCGTCAAAATTGCTGCAACGACAAAGCTGATGACAATTGCGATTTTGCGCTTTTCCGCCAGGCCCTGATGCGTGACCAACCCCGCGCGTGCCAGCAACAGCAGAATAACCGGCAGTTCAAAAGCAAGCCCAAAGGCAAAGATTAACCGCATCATCAACGACAGATATTCACTGATACGCGGCTCAAGTTCGATCGCCAGCGCACTGTTATCGCCAACCATCTCAAATGACACGAAGAACGCCCATGCCATTGGCGTGACAATATAATAAACCATCGCCGCACCAAGGGTGAACAGAACCGGTGTGGCAATCAAGAACGGTAAGAAAGCTTTACGCTCATTTTTGTAAAGCCCTGGGGCAACGAATTTCCAAAGCTGCATGCTGATAATCGGAAAGGTGATGCAAAGCGCGGTAAAAAAGCCAACTTTGATTTGCGTGAAAAACCCTTCATGGAGGGCGGTGAAAATCATCCGGCCGCCGCCCTTGGCATTTAAGATTTCAGCCAATGGCGCCTGCAAAAACACAAATACCTGATAGGCGATGCTGTTGCTTGTTGTCCCGGGCAACGGGGCAACGCTGATCAGGAACAAAAGCAAAAAAACGCCAAGTGCAACCCCAAGCCGGTTGCGCAGCTCGGTCAAATGGCCGATCAGTGTCATGCGGCCTTCGGCCAACCCTGAATTATCTGCGTCTTGCTCTGCCATTTTGGCCTAGCTCCCGGTTTTCGTTTTTGTATCAGAAGATGCGGCGGCTTTGGCATCATCTTCCGGTGCTTGATTGATTACCTCGGCAAAACCGTCGCCGGTTGTTCCTGCCAGATTACGGATTTCGCCAACATCATCCTGCAAACCCGTTTCCGTTGCTGATTTTTTCAAATCTTCAACTGAGTCTTTCAGATTTCCTGCAGGATCAATCGCATCGGCGACCCCGGCCAGATTACCGCGCTTGACGTCTTCCAGCGTGCCTTTTAGATCGCCAAGTTCGGCGTCATCGGCCATGTTTTGCATGCTGCGCGAAAATTCGGCCGCCATTGATCGCACCTGACGCATTACACGGGTAAAACCACGAAGCATCTTGGGAAGCTCCTTTGGGCCAACCACCATGATCAGCACAAAGGCAACAACCAAGAATTCCCAGCCGCCAATATCAAGCATTATCTGCTCCTAGCGCCTATTTCTTGGCGGCTTTTTTAGCAGATGCTTTTTTGGCTGTGGCTTTTTTGGCTGCCGCTTTCTTTGGAGCCGCTTTTTTTGCCGCTGGCTTTTTCGCTGCCTTTGGCGCCTCTTCGATGGCCTCGGCCTCTTCGCCAGCGTCTTCTTCAGGCCCCTTCAGACCTGTTTTAAAGTTACGCAAGCCTTTACCGAAATCACCCATGATCGCCGACACTTTGCCTCTGCCGCCAAAAAGCAGCAGAACAACTGCCAAAACAACGATCCAATGTAAAATACTGAATGTACCACCAAACATAGTTTAGGTCCTCATTTCCAATTCGTTTCGGACATCGGAAAAACCAATGGCCTTGTTGCCCCCGCACTATAGACAGGGCTTTGGCTGTCTACAAGAAGTCCTTGGCAAAACCGGTACAGAAAAGTGACAAATCTGTGAAAAAACCAAATGTTTTGGCGATTGTGGTTTTACTCTTGGCTTATTCAGCCCCATTTCCGGCAGCAAAAACAAATGCCTGTGCCGGATCAACGCGAACCCGAACCTGACTTCCAACTTCAATCGAGTTCAAACCGGGTATGCGCGCGTGAAGATGAAGAACATCCCGCCCCGTTGGCACCGATAAATGGATTAGTGATGCACGGCCTAGCAAGCGTGACTCCATCACCTCGCCAATGACGCCATCATTACCAGCATCAATCAAAAGCGCTTCATGCCGGATCACGACACTGGCTGCGCTGCCATCGCTTAGGGTTTTTGGCGCGCTAAACTCGCCAAGCGCGGTAACCACCTTTTCCTTGGCAACAATGCCTTCAATACGGTTCACTTCGCCAAAAAATTCAGCAACAAAGGCACTGCTTGGTTGGCAGTATAGATTCACCGGTCGGCCGATTTGAACAACATGGCCATCGCGCAGAACAACAATCCGGTCTGACATGAACATCGCCTCTTCGGCATCATGCGTCACCATCAAAGCTGCGGCATTTGAGGCTTTTAGAACATGCAGCATCTGGTCACGGATACGTTCGCGGAGGCGGCTATCTAGACCAGCATAGGGCTCATCAAGAAGGATAACCGCAGGTTTTGGTGCAAGCGCCCGCGCCAGTGCAACGCGTTGTTGCTGGCCACCTGATAATTCATGCGGATACATATCGCTCAGATCTTCGATGCCAACCTCACCAAGCACATCAAGCCCGCGCCGTGTCGCCGCACTGCCTTTTTCGGCAAGGCCGAAGACCACATTTTGCAACACGGTCATATGCGGAAACAGAGCGTAATCTTGGAACATATAGCCAATACCGCGCTGTTCGGGCGGCTGGATATAATCAGGCGACGAAATAACATCACCATGAAGGCGAATGCTGCCATTTTGGGGTTGCTCAAGCCCTGCTGCCAAC
>CAJYBL010000198.1 GCA_913064995.1 uncultured Alphaproteobacteria bacterium | reverse complement strand
GACAAAATTGTCACTTGCCGCCTTTGAAGAACTGATTCGTCGCTTTCCCAAGGGCACCTTTGCCCGTGATGGACAGTTGAAAATCGACCTGACAAAATCGCATCTTGCTGGCAAGGAAATGGCGGTTGGCCGGTTTTATCTGGAGCGCGAGCAATATACTGCCGCGATCCGCCGGTTTGATACCGTTATTAAGATCTATTCCGCCACCAATCAGGTGCCCGAAGCCCTGTACAGGACTGCCGAAGCCTATTATGCGCTTGGCCTTTCCGATCAATCCGAGCGTCTTTATCAGGTTGCCCAATACAACTATCCCGAATCCGTCTGGACAGAACGGCTGGCCAGTTTGCGGGCCGACCCAGAACAGTCCCCTGAAAAGGGTATGTTTGAGCAATCCATTGACGTGATTACCAATAATTTTTTCTGACCATGCTGCAAAGCCTTACTGTTTCCAACATTGTCCTGATAGAACAATTAACTTTGCAATTCGCACCGGGATTGACGGTATTGACTGGCGAAACCGGTGCTGGCAAATCGATTCTGCTTGATGCATTGGGGCTGGCGCTTGGCAGCCGCGCCAATTTTGGCCTAATCCGGCAGGGGCATGATCAAGCCCATGTCAGTGCCAGCTTTGCGCTTCCGGCAAATCATCCAGCATGGCAGCTTGTAAAAGAGGTTGGCATCATGCGAGAAGATGAGATGATCCTGCGTCGTCGCCTGAAAAGTGACGGCAAATCATCAGCCAGCATTAATGACATCGCCGTATCGGTTGGGCTATTGCGGCAGGTTGGTGATTTGCTAGTTGAAATTCAGGGTCAATTCGAAGGGCGCGGCCTTTTGGATATTTCGACGCATATGACGCTTCTTGATCGCGCCGCAGGTCATCATGATTTACTGGCCAAAACCAAAGAGGGCTGGCAGCAATGGGATATCGCCCGCAAGGCACTAGAAGCGGCGCGTGATACGCTTGTCAAAGCCAAGGCCGAAGAAGACTGGCTTCGTGACGCGGTTGACGCGCTTGACCAGCTTGCGCCTGAAATTGGCGAAGAAGACAGCCTGATCGCCCAGCGCACCCTTTTAGCCAATGTCTCGAAAATCGGTGAAAGCCTCTCACTGGCTGAAGATGCTGTTTTTGGCGAACTTGGCGCACGGGCATGGCTTGGCCGTGCCCTGGCTGCATTGGAAAAGGTCACACCGCTTGCTGGTGGCAAGCTTGATCAGGCGCTTGACGCATTGGCACGCGCTGATGCCGAGCTTAGCGAAGCGAACAGCGCCATTCACACTGCTGGACATGCGCTTGAGGACGATCCTAACCTGTTGCAACAGCTTGATGACCGGCTTCATGAATTGCGTCAGCAGGCGCGCAAACATGATTGCGACATCGATGATTTGCCAGCAATCAAACAAACATTGGCAAACAGGCTTGCTGCCATTGAAGATTCATCCAGCATGCTTGGCAAGCTTGGTGAGACAGAACGGAAATGGCAGAATTACTATCTGGATATGTCAAGCCAGCTTGATGCCAGCCGTAAAAAGGCGGCCATCAATCTTGATCAGGCCGTGCTTGCCGAATTGCCGCCACTCAAACTCGATGGTGCGCGATTTACCACCGCGATTACCCCACTTGATGATGCCCAATGGGGCCCACGCGGTACTACCACCGTCCGGTTTGAAGCCAGCACCAATGAAGGCATGAATGCAGGGCCAATTGACCGCATTGCCTCAGGTGGTGAGTTAGCCCGCTTCTTGCTTGCGCTCAAAGTCTGTTTGGAAGAAAGCAGTCATCCGCGAAGTCTGATTTTTGATGAGGTCGACTCAGGTGTTGGCGGTGCTGTTGCCGCTGCGGTCGGTGACCGGTTAGCCCGCCTTGGTGCCAGCACACAAACCCTTGTCATCACACATTCACCGCAAGTGGCCGCCCGCGCCAACCAGCATTTGCGCATTGCCAAAACCGCCACTGATAGTGGCGTTGTCAGCGCCACACGCGCGTTAAGTAACGATGAAAGAACCGAAGAAATCGCTCGCATGCTAGCCGGAGAAACCGTCACTGCCGAAGCGCGAGCCGCCGCCGCGGCGCTTCTTGAGGGTTAGGCAATGACAAAACCCGTTTTCAGCCTTGGCACCGACGATCCGGCAAAGATGGATACGGCGTCGGCTGCCACTGAACTGGCCGCCCTTGCCGCCGAAATTGCCCACCATGACAAGCTGTATCATGGGCAGGATGCCCCTGAAATATCCGATGCAGACTATGACCGGCTGGTGGCGCGCAATCGCGCCATTGAGGCAGCCTTTCCGCTGCTTGTCCGGCCCGACAGCCCAAGCAGGCGCGTTGGCACTGATCTACCAGCCCAAGGCCAGTTTGGCAAAATTCGCCATGCCCGCCCAATGCTGTCGCTTAGCAATGGCTTTAGCGATGACGATATTGAAGATTTTGTCACAAGGGTGCGCAAATTTCTGTCACTGTCCGACGCTGATACTGCGCAATTTGTTGCCGAACCCAAAATTGACGGCCTGTCGCTAAGCCTTCGTTATGAAGATGGCAATCTGTTTCAAGCGGCAACGCGCGGCGACGGTGCCGAAGGCGAAGATGTCACGGCTAATGTCATGCAGATTACCAGCCTGCCAAAACAGCTTTCTGGATCGCCGCCGGCGATTTTCGAGGTGCGCGGTGAAATGTATATGAATCGCCATGATTTTCTGGCGCTCAACACAGCACAGGAAACGAATGGGAAAAAGATTTTTGCCAATCCGCGCAATGCGGCGGCAGGATCACTTCGGCAGAAAGATGCCAGCATTACCGGCAAGCGCAATTTGCAATTTTTTGCCTATTCGATGGGCGAAACAAGCACCCCCATTGCCGAAACCCATTGGGGGTTTCTGGCGGCGCTTCGTGATTTCGGATTTTCGGTCAATGATTTATCGCGCCGGTGCGATGATGTTGCTGATTTGCTGGCCACCTATCAGATGATTGGCCGTCAACGCGTTGATCTGCCATATGATATTGACGGGGTGGTTTATAAAATTGACCGGCATGATTACCAGCAACGCCTTGGTCAGGTTGCCCGCGCCCCGCGCTGGGCAATGGCGCATAAATTCCCCGCTGAACAGGCCGAAACCGTGATTGACGCCATTGATATTCAGGTTGG
>CAJYBL010000197.1 GCA_913064995.1 uncultured Alphaproteobacteria bacterium | reverse complement strand
CGTCGGCAATGCGTGTTTCTCCATCGATCACCGAAGTCTGTTCAAGAAGCACAACTTCTTGATAATATTTCTTCATCCGGCCTTCGACCATTTTTTCAGCAATTTCTTGTGGCTTGCCAGATGCTTTAGCCTGCTCGATCAACACATCGCGTTCGCGCGCGACAGAAACGGCATCCAAATCTTCAACTGACAAGCTGGCAGGTGAAGTCGCGGCAATATGCATCGCAATCTGTTTGCCAAGTCCGATTAGAGCCGCCTTATCAGCGGTTGATTCCAACGCAACAAGAACGCCAATTCGGCCAAGGCCATCCGCGGTTGTATTGTGCATGTACGGCACAACTGCCCCATTGCTGACCTCAAGAAGTTGCATCCGGCGTAACGACATATTTTCGCCGATGGTTGCAATCTTTTGCGTCAACTCATCAGCAACATTACGGCCGGTTCCCGGGAAGTCGAGTGTTTTCAGACCGTCGATATCAGTCGCGTTCAGCGCCAATTCGGCAAGGGCTGATACAAAACCCTGAAATTCACTGTTACGCGCGACAAAATCTGTTTCTGCGTTCAATTCAACAAGCGCACCTTTGGTGCCAGCAACTGAAAAACCAACAAGGCCTTCAGCCGCAACACGGCCCGACTTCTTGGCAGCAGCGGCAAGACCCTTTGTCCGCAGCCAATCAACCGCCGCATCCATATCGCCACCAGTCTCACCAAGGGCTTTTTTACAATCCATCATGCCCGCGCCAGATTTCTCGCGCAGTTCTTTTACCAGAGCAGCAGTTACACTCATCTCATCGTTCCTTATATCAAAGACAAAATTGATGGCGTTTGACCGCCATGTCGTAAGTTTCAAACCCGGCCAACACGGAACATGCCCTGCTGGCTGGATTGTGATTTAGGCGCTCGCAGGCGCGTCGTCGGTTGGTGCGGCTTCAGCTGGAGCCGCTTCGGCTGGTGCAGATTCAGCTGAAGCCGCTTCGGCTAGTGCAGCGTCGGCAGGTGCAGCTTCAAGCGCAGGCTCGACTGGTGCCTCAAGAGATTCACCAGCGTCACCGCCTGTTTTCATCAATTCGGTTTGCAAACCATCCAGAACCGCAGCTTGAACAAGTTCACAATAAAACGTAATGGCGCGCATCGCGTCATCATTGCCCGGAATCAGATAATCAACCCCATCAGGATTGGCGTTGCTATCAACAACCGCCACAACAGGAATGCCAAGACGATTGGCTTCTTGAACAGCGATGGCTTCTTTATTTGTGTCGAGGATAAACAGCATATCAGGAATGCCGCCCATTTCCTTGATTCCACCAAGCGTACGCTCAAGCTTTTCCTGCTCGCGGGTGATTTGCAGCGCTTCTTTTTTAGTCAGCTGGTTGATTTCACCGCTTTCAATACGGCTTTCAAGCTCACGTAAACGGCGAATTGATTGTGATACGGTTGTCCAGTTAGTCAACATACCGCCAAGCCAGCGATGGTTGACGAAATACTGGCCACAATTCTGGGCTGTTTCAGCAATTTTTTCAGCAGCCGCCCGCTTTGTTCCAACAAATAATACCCGGCCACCCCGTGATGTGACATCACTTAATGCTTTCAATGCCGCATGCAGCATTGGCTCGGTTTGCTGAAGATCAAGGATATGCGTCTTGTTTCGTTCGCCAAAGATGAATGTTTCCATCTTCGGGTTCCAACGACGTGTGCTATGACCAAAATGAACGCCTGCTTCAAGCATTTGGCGCATTGTAAATGTAGGGAGAGCCATTAAATTTACTCCTGTTCTCCGGTTAAACCTCCATGAGGGAAATGAAAGGCTTACGCCCTCACCGGATGGCCCCGCAGGCAGAATTTGCTGCTCAAGGGCCGCCCCCATGTGCGAATTAAGCTGTGTGGTACTATCAACCTAACGAAGAATCAAGCATGAACCGCAAAAAATGACGATATTTCGCAACCTTACGAAATGCCATTATAATTCGCGAACGTTTAAAATTCCCGGCATGCGCCGCAATTCCTGCCGCAAATCGCCGCTCAGCTTGAAACGACCCGGAAGCCCGATACAGACTTCCTGCCCTTTTACGATCAGCTGGATCTTGACCTCGGCCTTGCCGGGCCCGTCTGATTTCAAGGCTTCTTTCAGTGATTTCAACGGCTTTTCATCCTGAACCCACAAAGCCACGCCGCCATGCCACGCGGCAACGGCATCATCAAGCAGTTGAACGCGCGCAGCCAGCAGGCGCGGCCCCTTATCCTCTACCTTTAAATTGGCCGAAATCAGCAATGGCTTTTCCGAATCAAGAAGATCATTTGCCTCAGCAAGAACATCTGAAAAGAAGGTCACTTCAAAAACGCCGGTCTGATCGGTAAATTGAATAAAGGCAAATCGATTACCGCGTTGAGAAACACGCACCTGTTTTGCCGTCACCGAACCGGCAAGATTAACGCGTTGCGGTTGCTGTCCTGCTACAACCAAATCATTTAACGCTGCATGCGATGTAACCTGGAGCCGCCCAAGCTGGCTGGCATAGCTATCAAGCGGATGCGCCGACAAATAGAGCCCAAGCGCGTCAAATTCTTCTTTCAGGCGATCCATACTCGTCCAATCATTGGTTTTGCGAAGGCGGATACTGTCATCAATCACATCCGAATCACCCCCAAACAGGTTAACCTGATTTGACTCAGCTTCGCGGCGCATCGCATCAGCATGTGACAGGATTAAATCCATATTTTCAATCAATTCGCGGCGGTTGCCGTGAATTTTATCAAGCGCCCCTGCCCGCACAAGATTTTCCATCTGGCGCCGGTTAACCACCTCACGCGGTAATCTTTGCAAAAGACCCTTCAATGAGATAAACGCGCCATCGGCCTTTCGGATTTCGGTTAGACGGCTCATCGCCTCAGCGCCAACATTTTTAATCGCCGACAAGGCATAGCGAACCGCTAATTCCGGCGCACCGTCAGCTGAGACAACCTCTTCAACAGCAAATCCTGATGATGATTTATTGATATCAGGTGGCAGAACGCCAATGTTCTTTTGCTGACATTCTTGACGGAATACCGCCAGTTTTTCGGTATGACCCGCATCAAGCGCCATTGAGGCAGCAAGGAACTCGACAGGAAAATTTGCCTTCAGATAGGCCGTTTGATAGGACACCAGCGCATAGGCCGCCGC
>CAJYBL010000196.1 GCA_913064995.1 uncultured Alphaproteobacteria bacterium | reverse complement strand
CTGTGGAGCGCCGTGCCTCGGAACCGCAACCAGGCATTGCCGAGGCTGCGCATGTATATGAGGTGGATGACGGGCTGTCAAGCCGTGAATCACGTGACTTAGATGCTAAAGTGCTCGCCAAGATAGACTTGCCGAACCCCGCTATGTTGAACCACCTCATCTGGCGTGCCTTCCATCAGCACGGTGCCGTCATGAATAATGTAGGCGCGGTCAACAATATCAAGCGTTTCCCGAACATTATGGTCGGTAATCAAAACGCCAATACCATGTGTTTTCAAATGCGCAATCAAATCACGAATTTCGCCAAGGGCAATCGGGTCAATGCCGGCCAAAGGTTCATCGAGCAAAAGGAACGTCGGGCGCGCAGCAAGAGCGCGGGCGATTTCCAGACGACGGCGTTCACCGCCGGACAGGCTGACCGATGGTGTGTTACGAAGATGGGTGATGCCAAATTCGGCCATCAGATCATCAAGCGTAGCGTCGCGTTCGTCATCATGGTCTTCAAGTGTTTCAAGAACGGCGCGGATATTTTGTTCAACCGTCAAGCCGCGAAAGATGCTCGATTCCTGTGGCAGATATCCCATGCCAAGACGCGCACGCTGGAAAATGGGCATCCCAGTGACATTTTGCCCATCAATAAAGACCTGCCCCTCATCGGCGGGCAATAATCCGGCAAGCATGTAAAAGGTTGTTGTTTTACCAGCGCCATTTGGGCCAAGAAGACCAACGGCCTCGCCGCGTTGTAAACCAAGTGAAACATTGCGAACCACGCGCCGCTTGTTAAAGCTTTTGCCAACGCCTTTGGCTTGCAACCCTTGATTGCCTGACACCAATACCGGCCGCGCCATGCCAAAATCTAATTCTGTATTGTCAGACACCATGATGTCCTTTTTTGATGCAATAAAGTCGAGCGGCCCGTCAGAGGTATCTTTATCGGCCAATTAATCAGGGTATGTCAACGAGTTAAGGGCAAGATACTGGTTTGAGGTTTCGCCCAAGGCAGTTCCGCATGCGATAAGCTGAACTATGGTGTTAAAATACCGGTCACGCGTTTGCCAGTGGGGCCTGAAATTATCTTGCTGATTTCCTTGTCAAAATCGATCTTAGCACGGGCGCCGCGCATGATATTTTCTTTGTCAATAATCTCGACATTACCATCAAGGTTGGCCATTGATGTGCTGGCAATATAATTCAGCTCGTCAGCGGTTGCGACGGTGCCTTGGGCTGTGATGACCTTGGTATTGTCATAAGCATCAATGGTTTTCAAAGTGCCATCGGCGCCGATGTAGGCTACCAGCTTGTCACCAAAGACATTGCGTCCATCGCTATTCTTGTAATGGGCTTTGCCAATTGCGGTGACTTTGCGATTATTGTCATCGGCTGAATTATAAGTAATTGACTTGGTTGCTGTCATGGTGCCTTTGGGGCCGGTGACAGACGCGTTTTTACCGGTCAGAACATAGAGGTTGCTGATCAGATCATAATCAAGCTTTTCGCCTTTGGCAGTGTTTTCGCCCTCAATATAGGTCACTGATCCAGTTGCGGTTACTTGGGTGATGTCGCGCGTTTCGCCTTCGGTTGCGTAATTGGCGATGATGTGGCTTGCACTGATATTTGCTTGGCCCTGTTCGACATAGGCATCGCCCTTGGCGATATAGGTGCCGTCGGTTTGGTTCCATTCAAGGGAGTCACTCGCCTCAATCGTGATGGGAAGAGGCGCGGCCGCGCTAATGCTGCTCGCGGTCTGTGCAAGTACGGGGCTTGTCATGATTAAACAACTGCCAATGCCAAACGCGATGTTGTGCAATATTTTGACGAAATACGGATTAGAACGGTTCATAATTTGATCTGCTTTCTGTCCAACCGGCCGGTTAGTTTGTCCAAAATACCAGTCTATTAAAAATATTTAGATTTTGGCTTTATTTGTTTTTGGTTTGACCACGAACCTTGAAATGGGTGCAATGGCGCTGCTGTTTTTGATAATCATTTTTGCAGCTCCGCCAAAGACAATCCGCGCGCCATTGTCATAGACTTGCATGCTTTCGGCATTGATGCGCCTGTCAATATCCTGAACCTGAACCGCAACATCGCTATGCATCTCACCGGCTTTGAGATTGGCTTCAAGCGCTTCGGTATCGAAACGAAGGTTACGATCAGGCTGGGTCACCACCACTGCGCCAGACATGGAAACGATGTCGGTCTGCTTGTTGAAGACGCCTGCATTCGATTGCAAATTAACAAGCGAACCATTCCGCAGGGTCAAAACGGCGGTTGGTTGATCCATGTCAACACGTCCCGACCCGTCAGCGGCTTCGTTGGCTTTTGCAGCTGTGATTTCATAAGGCTTTCCGGCTGGCGTTAAGCCGCGGTAGCGGGCGCCGGTCAAATGAACTTCGCTGCTCTCGGCGCGTTGCGCCTCTGTGATTTCTAGCGATACATCCTTGCCATTGGCCAAAAGGCCAAGCCAGCTTGCAACAGCAAGCGTTAGAACAGCGCCAACGCCAACAAGCAAAAGCGATAACGGATAACGACGCTCATCGATGGCCTGGGTGGTTTTGGCGCGTGGGGTAAAGCGACTTTTTCTTGCTGGATTTTTGTTGGTCATATGTGTTGTCATTCCCTATAAGATTGCCCGAATTGCCATCAGCCCGGATGCGCGCCGATCTTGTTTCTATTTTGCTGATAGGCTAACGGCTAATGCTGAAAAATATCCATTCTCCAATGAAAACATCTCAATGAATGCAAATGATTTTCTTGAATCGGAAGATTCTGAATCTATAAAACGATTTTCAGATATTCTATTGTTAGGGCATGATTGGTCAGTAGATCAAGAATTATTGTTAGGATTCCTGAAATTACGAAAAGATGATTCAAGGCCTAGAATTGGAGCGATTGGATCAGTCTCGAAATGGAAGTCATTCAAGAAAGCGGCAATGGATGATGGTGTTCGCGAAGAATGGTTCAATAATGCACGATGTCCGATTGGTATTGACATTGGTGCTGAAACACCTGAAGAAATTGGATTAGCGGTCTGTGCAGAGATTCTAGCATTAGAAAGAAAAATCACTCACACGGAGAACTGAAAAAGAAATAACGTCTCGGTTGATTGATGAAACAACTTAGTTTGTCATTAGTCTTGGTAATGATTACGGCATCACTCAGCGGGTGTATCT
>CAJYBL010000195.1 GCA_913064995.1 uncultured Alphaproteobacteria bacterium | reverse complement strand
AGCTTGCATCAATTTATCGCCGTGTTTTACCGTTGATCTTCCAAGGGCTACTGCCATTTGAGAGGGTTCATAAAAAGTGATCTTACTTCCCACAAACACAGTTGTTTCAGGATTTTTTAAAATAGGATTTCCCTGAAGAACCAATTGTCCTTTTTCAGGTGTATAAAGGGCGTAATTCCCCGTTCCCTTAAATCCACCTTTTGCGTTAAAAAAACTGACCTTATTAAGAGCTTCAATCTTTTTAATATCTGATTTTTCATCAACGGCAATAGAATTAGAGTTTAATCTAATCATCTTTACTTTTATATTTAAGTCAAAAAATCTTAATATTTCTATCAAATCATCTTTCTGATCACGATTGTTTCTAGCAACATTTTTGCCACCAATGCAATTGCGCAAAATCAGCCTATAAAGGAGAATTTTTCCATTTCTGGAAAAGTTACTATCACTCACATAAGCGATGGTGACTCTCTCAGGAGCGGTAAATTACGAATCCGACTTTTTGGCATTGATGCGCCTGAGAAAAACCAGCAATGCACCAATGCAGATGGAGCTAAATGGGCCTGCGGCGAGGCGGCACAAAAGATGCTTGAATCATTGGTGGCAAACGCACCTTATTTGCAATGCAACTTAATCGATACGGATCGCTATGGCCGCGCTGTGATGAAATGTTTCGCAGGAGAAACTGATCTTGGCGCGGCGCTTGTTCGCGCTGGGCTGGCGCTGGCTTATCGGCAATATTCGTCCACCTATGGCGCCGATGAAGACAGCGCAAAAACAGCCAAATTGGGCATGTGGTCAGGCGCCTTTACCGCGCCATGGGCATGGCGACGGTCACAATAGCCCCTCCGGGACGTAAAAACCCTCTGAGTCGTAAGAAAGCCCAAAAGCTTGATAACACAAGATCGCCACACCCCACCATGATGGCCGGAAACTCAGCCAAACCACATGACACCAATAGGTATTGGCACGAATTAAGGCCAGCAAGGATTAGGTTTTAGAAAATACCAAGATCACGCAATTCGGCGGCAAGTTCAGCAGGCATATCACCAGCATCATCTGCCTCAATATCAGGCGGGGCATCTTTTGCTTCAAGATAACGCCAGCCCTGAAAAATGCGCATTTTGGTTGGGACAACTTGAATGATTTCAGGTGACAGCACAATGCCGCAGGCCGGTGTTCCATCGGCACGTTGCGCATCGGCAAGGTCAATAATGGCCTGACGCGCGGTAACCACCCCCTTGATAATCCAATAGATTGATCCCCCATCGAGCAGCTCTTCGGCGCGGCGCGGCCGATTGCGTGTGACATGAACCAGCCTGCCGCCTTGCGCCAAACGAAGCGCCTGCCCTGCACGAAGACTATCAAGCGATTGTGAGCCAACTGATAGCTTTTTTAAATGAACCGTCATGAAAACACCGCATTCAATCCACGTAATATCGGTATGGTGTACCTTTTGACGAGATAAACCTTAATGATCACCGTGGTCTTTTAACACCGCCTACATCAAATGTAGTGCGGCAAGCCCAAGGAATACGAAAAACCCAACAACATCCGTTATCGTTGTCACAAAAACGCTTGACGCCACCGCTGGATCGACCCCAGCGCGAAGCAGCCCGATCGGAACCAAGGTTCCGCTGAGGCCTGCAATCAACAAATTCGCAAACATGGCAACCGCCATCACCGTGGCAATTTCTAGATCACCAAACCACACAACAGACACAGCAGCCGCCAAAACCGCAAAAAGCAGCCCATTCAGCAATGCCACCAAGCCTTCGCGAATAACGAAATTGCGCGTCGAGACGGAATCTAATTGGCGCAAGGCAATCGCCCGCACTGCAACGGTCACTGTTTGGGTACCGGCATTACCGCCCATTGACGCAACAATCGGCATCAGCACCGCCAAGGCAACCAATTGTTCGATGGTCGCATCAAAAACCCCAATCACAACAGACGCCAAAATCGCCGTTAGCAAATTGACCAAAAGCCAAGCTGTCCGCCCTTGCAGGGTCTCGCCGAGACTCGATCGTAAACTGGCTTCGCCAACACCGGCAAGCGCCATCAAATCTTCTTCGGCCTCTTCATCAATAACATCAATCACATCATCAATGGTGATCATGCCAACAAGCCGATTGCCAAGATCGACAACACCGGCACTGACCATGCCATAACGCCGAAATAGTATCGCCACTTCTTCTTGATCCATATCAACAGGAACCGAGCGGAAATCAGATTCCATGATTTCGGAAATACGGCGCGGTCGTTGCGCGCACAAAAGTCTACTTGGCGGCACCTCGCCAAGCGGTTTGTGCGCCGGATCGACAACAAAGATTAGGTAGAAATCATCTGTTGTCGATTTGCCGCCCCGAAGATAGTCAATTGTCTGGCCAACCGTCCAGAAAGACGGCACCGTGACAATTTCACGCTGCATAAGACGACCCGCCGAATCTTCAGGGAAAGACAGGCCTTCTTCAACAAGAACTCGATCTTCGGCAGAAAGCGCCGCCAACACATCGGCAAGCGCATCTTCTTCAAGCTCTTCAATAATATCAATGGCATCATCAGTTGACAGATCATGAAGCTGGCGCGCCAAAGCTTTTGCGCCCATCACCTCGACAATAGATTCACGCGTGTTTTCATCAAGATAAGTCAGCGTTTCAGCATCAAGATGATCGCCAAGAAACCGCACAAGTGACGCGGCTGTCCGCGCTGGCATACGTTCTAAAAGATCCGCTTGATCCGCTGGATGAAGCGGCGCAACAAGTGTACGAAGGCGGAGAACGGCACCAGCCTGAACAGCCTCAATAATTGCGGTTTCAACTTTTGGCGTCAGGCCGTAAAGCGCCGCAAGCCGGTCACTGCCGTCATCCTTGCGTTCAATTTGTTCATTATCGTGCATCATTGCTTATACGCCATCTTGGTAATAAATAGATCAGATTTCACCGCGTCTATGCCTGCCCTAGCCCGTTCAAATCGTGCGCCACAGGCTAGCAGATCACGGGTGGTTTTAAAACAACCCATGACGACAAACCAAGGCAAGCTTCGCTTTGAAATATTATTTCAAAAATCTGGAATCGCCATTTTTGTGATAATATTTCAAAATTGGACCAGCGATTGCAATTTGCAAAAAGAGCATCACCAGCACGCCAAGACGTATTGTTTTAACAAAAGAAAAAT
>CAJYBL010000194.1 GCA_913064995.1 uncultured Alphaproteobacteria bacterium | reverse complement strand
CGTGGCCCGCCCCACCGCCGCCGGTCGTGCTCGCAATGATCGGGGCGGCGCCGGCGGCGTCCGTGACACCGACCGCCACGTCCACCGAGTACGGCAGCGTGCTCTCGATCTGCAGCGGCGCGACGAGGGAGAGGCCCAGCGGCGAGGCCACGAGCAGTAGGAGGAGGGCCGCCTTGGCCATGTGCGTCTCGCTGCGGCAACCTTCGCCTCCAAAGCTCCTCCCGAAGTGCAGGACCGAGAAGGAGTCGGCCGACGGCGCGCCCGATGACGCCACCGAGTCCGGAGACCGGGGTGGACGGCCAGCAATGCATTGCCGGGAGATAGATATGGTAGTGGATGTCGACCCATAATGGCGAGCCCCGCAAGGCGCGGCGACTCATATGCATGCGTCTGAAACCGTGGGACATGCGGATAGTGCCGGCAGCGACATGCGTCAGGTGGGATAGCCTCAGCCGGAATCTAAAGGCCAGGGGCGCAAGAGCAACCATGTGCGCGGGGGCGGGTGCCGTGTCGGCTCGAACCCAGACTCCCGTAGGGGCCCGCCCCACTATCCCCCTCCCCACCATCTCGTTGCAAAGTTGTAGGCGGAGGTGGCCCACGCCGGGGCCGAGGTGGAGTTGTTTGCGGGGTTTTGCGAAGTTGGCCATTCAAATCATAAGCCCAAGCGTGATAGGGGCAGGTAATCGGCCCGCGAAGATGCTGTGCCTCGCTTACCAAAATCATGCCACGATGACGGCAAACATTTTCAAAGACTTTGATTTCATTATCATGATTACGCACCAGTAATAGCGGTAATCCGGCAAATTCGATTGGTTTTACGCAGCCCGGTTTTGGCAAATCCTTGCCAAAGCCGATTGCCGCCCAATTGTTGCGAAATAAAGTGTTTTGTTCATGCTGATAAAGATCAGCGTCAACATAGCAACCATTCGGCAGGCCATTGGCCATTTCAATTGGTGCTTTTACATTGGTAAGATCAAGCATTTTTGGTCTCCTCACCCTGACAAGGCCGATAAGGCGATAAATATTGCATTCCTATCCTGTTTCCACTCATAAAGGATTGGCTGTCTATCTTGGCTGCGGCATTTGGCGTCGCGTTTAAACTATGGAAAGTGAACTGAATGTCATCCGCGCCGATTTTGTTTCGCCCTGAGAGCATCCATCAGCAATTGAGCCAGCGGTTTTACAGGCCAGTTCAGGCCGCGCGATTCCCACAGTATCACCTGCGTTATCGCAATCATGCAGCAGCCAAAAGCGTTGGGCTTGACGATTTAGATGACGCGTCATGGGTTCAGCATTTTGGCCATTTTCAGCCCTTGGATGGCAGTTTTCCAGCGCCATTGGCGCTTTGCTATCATGGTCACCAATTTGGCCATTATAACCCTGATCTGGGAGATGGACGTGGGTTTTTGTTTGCCCAGATGCGGGATCAACAAGACCGGTTGATGGATCTTGGCACCAAAGGATCGGGGACAACGCCGTTTTCACGATCTGCCGATGGCCGGTTAACGCTGAAAGGGGCGGTTCGCGAAATTCTGGCAACCGAAATGTTAACCGCGCTCGATGTCACGACGTCACAAAGCTTTTCAGTGATTGAAACCGGTGAGCAGCTTGAGCGCAATGATGAGCCATCGCCAACGCGCTCGGCTGTTCTGGTGCGCCTGTCGCATAGTCATATCCGCATTGGCAGTTTTCAAAGGCTTGCCTATATGGATGATATAGATGGTATTGAAATGCTGGCGCGGCATGTAGCGCGGCATTATTTTGGCGTGATGAGCAAAATCGAATTGGCCAAAGATAATGACGGACTTGATGCCGACGCGCCTTTGACCGAGCTTTTGCCCGCGCTTCTAAGCCATGTTGCCGCTGCCATTGCCGATACGGCTGGTCGCTGGCTGGCTGCCGGATTTGTGCATGGCGTTTTGAATACGGATAATTTCAACATAACCGGCGAAAGCTTTGATTATGGGCCATGGCGATTTTTACCAAGCTTTGAGCCAGGGTTGACCGCGGCCTATTTTGACCAGACCGGTCGCTATGCTTATGGACGGCAATCAGATGCGGCGCTTTGGGCGGTGTGCAGGCTTGCCGATTGTTTTGTTAAGCTGGTGCCGCAAAAAAACCTTGAAGACAGGCTTGCCGCTTTTTATCCGCTGCTGGAGGCTCGGCTGGCAAAACAGATGCAATGGCGTTTGGGTGTTGTTTTTGACGAAGAAGATCCGGCCCGTGACGCCGAGATGGCGCGTGATATCTTTGGCGCGGCAAAACAAAGCCAGTGCGGTTTTGATCAGATGTTTCACGATCTTTATGGCGGTAAAGCGCGGGTTGATGGCTATGATGATGATTGCTGGCGGCCAGTTCTTGAGACCTTGCAAGCCGCAAAGCCGCGAAATTCGGCTGCGCTTGACCATCCGCATTTCCAATCGGCAAAAGCGTTGTCGATGACAATTGACGAGGTCGAGGCCATTTGGGCGCCAATTGCGGCAAGCGATGATTGGTCATTACTGTCCGATAAAATCGTCGCCATTCATCAAATGCGCCACGCCTATGGTGGTGATGCGGCAATGCCATTGCCAAGCATTATTGGCGGGCCTGAAACCTAAATTTTAGAGCCTAAATCTGGCTTGGCGTCATGCCGCGATTCATCACTTCGCGAAGCACAAAACTGCTTTCCATGCGTAATACATGGGGCAGGGATGACAGATAAGTTGAATGAACGCGGCCGAAATCATTCACATCACGCGCCGCTACGCGCAGAATATAGTCGTTTTCGCCAGCAATTAAAAAACAGGCCAAAACCTGCGGAATATTGGTAACAGCGGCTTCAAATTCGGCCATCATTTCGGCCGATTGGCCATGCAGGGTGATATGCAGCAGAACAAGCACATCATGTCCCATTTTGGCAGCGTTTAAATCGGCATGATAGCCGTTTATGATCCCGTTTTGCTCAAGCATGGTAACGCGCCGCAAACAGGCCGATGGTGACAGGCCAACATGCGCGGCAAGATCAACATTCGAAATCCGCGCATTGTATTGCAATGCCGTTAAAATCGACTGGTCAATCCGATCCATAATGCCCCTCATTTAACCCAGATTAAATATATGAATAATATTGCGTTATTCTAACTAATATTCAAATAAAATTTGAAAAATTCTGAATTATAAACAAGATAAAGCAAGGAAATGCACTAATTATTCG
>CAJYBL010000193.1 GCA_913064995.1 uncultured Alphaproteobacteria bacterium | reverse complement strand
TAGGTCTTGAGTTTCGTTTAGCACCAGGCTGGAAAATCTATTGGCGCACCCCCGGTGAAGCCGGATTGCCGCCAACACTTGATCTGCAAATGGCGAATGGTGCGCCGCTGCAAAGCCAGATTGAATGGCCAGTGCCAAAACGGTTTAACGCCTTTGGCTTTGATAATTTCGGCTATGCTGATGCGGTGATCCTGCCGGTTGCTGTTCGCGGTTATGACCGCGGCGCGGCGCTTCAGCTTCGCGGCCAAATCGAGGCGCTGGTCTGTTCAGATATTTGTGTCCCTTTGGCAGGTGCGCTGCGGCTTGATCTTGCCGATGGCCCTGCCGAACCGTCATCTATGGCAATGACGATCGCGCAATTTGCCGCCAAGGTGCCGCGCATTGATGCGCCATCACAGATTAAGATTGAAACAGCATGGCAATCAGGATCGCAACTCAAAATAGGCTTTGCCGCCACCAGCCAGCCAGTCACCGAAATTTTTGTCGAAGGGCCAGCGGGCATTGCCTTTAAGCAGCCGGTTTTTGCCAATAATATTGCGGTGATTGATTTAGAGGGCGATTTGAAAACGCCGCTTGCCGGCCAGACGGTCGATCTAACCGTCATTGCTGGTGATGATTTTACAACGCAAAGCATCATTGTGGCAAAAGACGCGCCGCTTGCCGGATCATTTGCGGCAGGCAAGCTCATGCCAACTGATGCTGGCGCGATGGCGCAATTCTGGACGGTGATTGGTTTTGCCTTTCTTGGCGGGCTGATTTTAAATTTGATGCCTTGTGTCTTGCCCGTTCTTGCCATCAAGCTGGCGGCGATTATTGAAGCCTCAGGCCAAAGCCACGGTTTTGTGCGGTTGCGGTTTGGGGCTGGTGCGATGGGCATTTTGTTCAGCTTTGCTATCTTGGCGGCAGGGTTAGCAGCACTTCGGCTTGCTGGTGGGCAGATTGGCTGGGGGATCCAGTTCCAAAGCCCGGTATTTCTGGCAATCATGATGCTGGTTCTGGGGCTGTTTACATTGAATATGCTCGACCGGTTTTTTCTGCCGATTCCGGCTTTTTTACAGGTCAATTTTCGCGGTGATGGCCAAAATACCAGTAGCGAGGCGCGCCCGGCAATTTTGGTTGGTGATTTTATGGCTGGTATGCTGGCAACCTTGTTGGCAACTCCTTGTTCTGCGCCATTTGTCGGCAGTGCGGTCACTGTGGCGCTTACCGGCGATATGGCACAGCTGTTTGCCGTGTTAATGGCGATGGGGGCTGGTCTTGCTGCGCCGTGGGGACTGGTTGTCCTATTTCCAGCGCTGGTTGGGTTTTTGCCGCGGCCCGGTCATTGGATGGTCTGGTTAAAACGCGGTTTGGCGGGGCTGCTGGTCGCAACGATGATCTGGCTTGGCTGGCTGATGCAAGGAATTCAAGGCGGGCCGGCAGCGTTGCTGTTACTTGGCCTGATCGGTTTTGTGCTTTTGGCAGTTTTATTCCGTCAAAAAATTGGGATTTTGCTGGCCGGGGCTGGTCTTTTAGCGGGTTTGGCGTTTTTGCCCGCGCCTTCAATCGTTGCACCGCAGGCTAATGGGCTTGTCTGGCAGGTTTGGTCAGATGACGCTAGTGCTGCTGCCCGCGCCGAAGGCAAGTTGGTCTTTGTCGATGTAACCGCTGATTGGTGCATCACCTGCAAAGCCAATAAAGCGCTGGTCCTTGAAACCGCCCCTATCGCCCCGGTGCTGGCGGCATTAGTGGATGATGGCAAGCTGGTGATGTTGAAAGCTGACTGGACACGACCCGATCCCCGCATTGCGGCATTTCTAGCAAGCCATGACCGGTTTGGCATTCCGTTCAATATCATTTACGGCCCAAAGGCATCTGAGGGTGTTTTGCTTGGCGAATTGCTGCAAGCGGATATGGTTGAAAAGGCACTGATCAAGGCAGGCATGGTTCACTAGGCGCTTTGTCGGACTTGCATCGTCAGGGGCATCAGTATAAATAGCATTCATCATTCTTTTACCGCATAATTTTTTCAATGAAGGCGATCCAATGACTGACAAAAATGCGGCTATTCAGCCCGGACAAAAGATTCCAGCGGCGACCATCCATATCAAATCTGAGGATGGTATTGATGCCATCGAAACCACAGATTATTTCAAGGATTGCCGGGTTGTCATGTTTGCGCTTCCTGGCGCGTTTACGTCAACTTGTTCGGCCAAACATTTGCCGGGCTATATTGATCAAGCAGATAAATTAAAGGCAGCTGGCTTTGATAAAATTGCCTGTCTTGCGGTGAATGATGCCAATGTCATGCGAGCATGGAGTCTAGAAAACAATGCTGAAGGCATTGTTGATATGCTCTCTGACCCCCTGCATGAGTTCTCCAATGCGCTGGGTATTGTCCGTTTCCACGGGCCAGTGTTGGGCCAACGTGCAACGCGCTGTGCCATGGTGATCGATAATGGCGTGCTAACCCATATTTTCATGGAAGAGCCGGCCGCGTTTGAAGTATCCAGTGCCGACCACGTCTTAGCTAATATTTAAATCGCCAAACTCCGAACGAAAGGGTGCGCATTTCCCCTTTTTTCTCTCTTTGGTATGGCGGGCGCTGTTGTTCACAGCTAGGCGATGGCCTCGGCGGCGCTGCGCGCAAGCACATCACAGCGCTCATTTAACGGATTTCCAGCATGCCCCTTGACCCAGTGCCACCGCACCTGATGGCGGATCACCGATTCGTCAAGCTGTTGCCATAGATCTTGATTGGCAACTGGCTTTTTGGCGGCGGTCTTCCAACCATTCGCCTTCCAGCGGGGCATCCAATCCTGCACGCCATTCATGACATAACGGCTATCGGTATGCAGATCGACAAGCATTGGACGCGTCACCGCATTCAACCCCATAATGGCCGCCATCAATTCCATCCGGTTGTTGGTTGTGTCAGGCTCGGATCCGGTTAGTTCGCGTTCATTGCCCTGCCATTGCAGGATCGCCGCCCAGCCGCCCGGGCCGGGGTTTGACAAGCATGACCCATCGGTATGGATTATCACCGGTGCTGGAGCATCCTGCGGCATTTAACGAGTCCTATAATGGAAAAGGGTGATGAAAATTATGTTGCAGCGCGCAATTATTAGCTGTTTTGTCCATATCTAGTCAAATCCATAGGCACCAACACTGGAAACTGATTGGTGAAACCTTAGGATTGACCAATATTCCATTGGGTCTTTTGGGCTGACAAG
>CAJYBL010000192.1 GCA_913064995.1 uncultured Alphaproteobacteria bacterium | reverse complement strand
TGGCCATTTCCGTGATGCCGAAATGGAATGTGGTCGCTTGCTGGGGCTGGAAACACCACTCGCATTGCCAGCCTATGATCAATGTATGAAAGCCAGCCATCTGTTTAATATGCTTGATGCGCGTGGGGTGATTTCGGTGACTGAACGCGCCGCCTATATCGGGCGTGTTCGGAACTTGGCCAAAGGATGCTGCGAAGCATGGATGGGAATAACGGAGACCACAACCAATGGCTGATCTGGTAATTGAATTTGTCTCAGAAGAAATTCCTGCACGTATGCAGGCTGGTGCTGGCCGTGATCTGGCACGGCTTATTGAAACGGCCTTAACAACGCTTGGCGTCTGGCATGATAACAGTGTGGCAACCGGCCTTTGTGCGCCGCGTCATTTGCTGGCCTATGTCACCAATATTGCCGCATCGCAGCCGGATCGCATCATCGAAAAACGTGGGCCGCGTGTTGATGCGCCCGAGGCGGCGATTGCCGGTTTTTTGAAATCGGCTGGGGTCAGCCGCGAAGACCTTGTTGAAGAAGATACGCCAAAAGGCCGGTTCTTATTTGCGCGAAGCGAAATCACCGGCGGTGATACGGCCACGCTGTTGGCGCCGATCATTGTTGATATCCTGACCTATTTTCCATGGCCGAAAAGCCAGCGATGGGGTCGTGGTAAACTCCGCTGGGTGCGCCCGCTTCACCGGATCAATGTTCTGTTTGATGGCAAACCGCTTGCCGGTGCGCTGGAACTGGGTGACGGCGATGCAATCACTTTTGGCGCGGCTAGCTGCGGCCATTATTTTGAGGCACCTGACGATATTGACCTTGCCGGTGTTACCAGCCTTGATGATGTAAAGGCCAGATTGCGGGCTGGCTATGTGATGCTTGACCAAGATGAACGCCATGACGCGATTATCAGCGAGGCTAAAAAACTAGCCGCCAAACAGTCATGCCATCTCAATGAGGCTCAGCTTGGCAGTTATCTTGCCGATATTGCTGGTTTGGTCGAATGGCCAACGCCGCTTATGGGGCAGATCGAAGACCGGTTCATGGTGCTGCCGCCAGAATTGCTGCAGGCCACAATCGCAACGCATCAGAAATACATCACGCTTAGTGATGCTGATGGAAAATTCTCGTCAAATTTCATCGTTCTATCAAACCGGCTTGGCGATGCGACGCGCGATAAGGTGATTATCGCCGGTAATCAACGTGTGTTGCGTGCGCGCTTAGCCGATGCTGAATTTTTCTGGCAACAGGATCAGGCGCGTCAATTGGAAAGCTATCTTCCCGCGCTTGGCGATGTCACATTCTATGAGGGGCTTGGCTCGATCCATGATAAGGCAATCCGTATGGAAAAGCTGGCAAGCGCCATTGCGCCGCATATGCCATTTGCCGATCTAAAAGCCGCATCACGCGCCGCCCGTCTTGCCAAGGCTGATCTTGTCACGGGTATGGTTGGTGAATTTCCCGAATTGCAGGGCATCATGGGTGGCTATTACGCGGCTGCCAGCGGCGAGGATAAAGCCGTTTGCGACGCCATTACCTCACATTACCGGCCGCAAGGCCCGGCCGATGATTTGCCAGCAACACCCGAAGCCATGGTTGTTGCGCTGGCAGATAAAGTTGACACGCTTGTCGGGTTTTTTGGCATTGATGCCAAACCAACCGGATCAAAAGATCCGTTCGCGCTTCGCCGTGCGGCCTTGGGCGTTATCCGCATCATTGTTGATGGACAGCTAACCATCCCGCTTGGCAAGATTTTGCAGGTGGGTGCCAGCGGCTATGGCTTTGCCAAAGTTGATGCCGATCTGTTGCCCTTCATTCGTGACCGGCTTCGCGGCTATCTTCGTGATCAGAAAATGCGCCATGATGTGGTTGCCGCGGCCTTGGCCGATGATGATGGTGACGATATCTACCTGATGGCGACACGCGCATCAGCGCTTGCTGGCTTTTTGGCCGCTGCCGATGGCACCGGATTGATGGCTGGTTGGCGGCGGGTCAGCAGCATTCTTGCTGCCGAGGAAAAAAAGGCCAAAACCGCCTTTGCCGCAACATCTGATCCGGCGCTATTTACCGAGACTGAAAAAGCGCTTTATGAACCACTATCGACAATGGCTGTGAATCAAGACAATATTGAGTCGCAGCTTGCCGCGCTTGGTGCGCTGCGTTCCCCCATTGATTTGTTTTTTGAAAAAATCGTCGTGAATGACGATGATCCAGCGATCCGCCTGAATCGACTTGGGCTATTGGCAATAATTCGTGAAAAAATGTTGGCTGTGGCCGATTTCACAAAAATAGAAGGCTAGATAGAGACATGACACAATGGGTTTATAACTTTGGCAGAACCGGAACCGATGGCGACGCAACGCGTCGCAATCTTCTTGGCGGCAAGGGTGCTAATCTTGCCGAAATGAGTGGCATTGGCCTGCCGGTTCCGCCCGGATTTACCCTTAGTACCGATGTTTGCACGCATTTTTATGACCACGACAAAATCTATCCTGACACACTTGACCAGCAAGTGCGTGATGCCATTGCGAAAATCGAAACCGAAACCGGCACTCGTTTTGCCGATTCTGCTAACCCGCTTCTTGTCTCGGTTCGGTCAGGTGCGCGCGCTTCGATGCCGGGCATGATGGATACGGTTCTCAATCTTGGGCTGAATGACGTCACGGTTGAAGGCCTTGCGAGCCGCGCCAATGATGCGCGTTTTGCCTATGACAGCTATCGCCGGTTTATCCAGATGTATAGCGATGTTGTGATGGAGGTCGATCACGGCCTGTTTGAAGATGCGCTCGAGGATATGAAGCTTCAACGCGGCGTTTATGAAGACACTGAATTGACCGGTGATGATTTAAAAGCATTGGTCGCCAGCTACAAGGACATTGTTCAAGATGAGGCTGGCAAAGGCTTTCCACAAGATCCGTGGGAACAGCTTTGGGGCGCGATTGGGGCGGTATTTACCAGTTGGATGAATACCCGCGCCATCACCTATCGGCGGCTGAATAACATTCCTGCGGCATGGGGAACAGCGGTCAATATTCAGGCCATGGTTTTTGGCAATATGGGTGATGATTGCGCAACCGGTGTTGCGTTTACGCGCGATCCATCAACCGGTGAAAACAGCTTTTACGGCGAGTTTTTGATCAATGCACAAGGCGAAGATGTTGTTGCCGGTATTCGCACGCCATTGCCATTAACGGCGGCTGCTCGCGAAAAAGGTGGCGGCGAT
>CAJYBL010000191.1 GCA_913064995.1 uncultured Alphaproteobacteria bacterium | reverse complement strand
GAAATCAAAGCGTTGTTGAGGCCATTTGGGGTTTTTGCATCGGCCTTGTCACCAATGTTGATGGGGTGGATGATTGATGCTGGTTTGGGGTTGGACGCCTTGCTTGGGATGAATATCGCGCTTGCTTTTGGCGCACAGATCATGGCCATGCTTGTCTTGCATTTTCGGAGAGCTTTGTGAATGATAGCCTTATGAGTTATCGTATTTTGACCATGACATTTGCCCTTGTAATTGGCGTTATCCTGAGCTTTCTCACGATCTTTGCCTTGCCAAATCCAGCAGCAGCAACAAACCAAGGGTTTACCGTCGATGGCGAAGAATGGCCCGGTTTCTGGTTTATTTGTGAATTTTCCCAACGTCAACGCGCACCTGATGATGGCTGCAAGATGTTTGATGATGAAGGGTTCCAACTTACCGAAGGCCGGCTTCGTTATATTCGCATGCTTGGCTCGACCGAAACCGCCTGCCGAGGTGATAAAAAGGGTCAGTGCTTTTCGGCAAGCATGCCAAAAATTCGCATTTCAAGAATCGATCGTGGCAAGCTAAGCCTGGGTGACAAGCAATTCAAGGTGAGCTATTTTGGCTGCACACAGATTTACTATTTCGCCGACACGCCGACTTACCGCGAAATATGGCCCGACAAGAAACGTTGTTTTTGGGCCAGCAAACGCCGTTTTTACATTGCCCCCTATCAAGGAAGCGTGACCATCACCGATTAAATGACTCACCGCCTTTAGTTATGCGAGCCCAATCAATGACAATGACACCTGATGAATTGCCGATTTGCCATCCGGATACCGGCTTTATCTCGATTGTTGGCGATGAAGCTTGTTCTTTTTTGCAATCAATCATCACGGCAAATGTTGAAACATTGCCAATTGGCGCTTGTCGCCCAACTGCGCTTTTGACCCCGCAAGGACGCGTACTGATCGATATGATGGTTTACCGGCCCGCATCTGATCACTTTTTGCTGCGAAGCGATGCGGCACGGCGCGATAATCTATTTACTCGTCTTCGCCGCTACCGATTGCGGCGACCCATTGATCTAGTGATTGAGCCTGATATCAGGCTTGTTCTGTTGCTTGGCAATCAGGCAGCTGAATCAATGACCATCCCGATGATTATGTCCTGCAGTGACCCGCGAAGCCCAAAGCTTGGCAGCCATTGCCTGGTCGAGGCACACCATCTGCCAGCGCAATTCGGTGCGATTGATAGCTGGCATGCAAACCGCATTGCCGCCGGGGTTCCAGAAGGTTCGATTGATCTGACCCCTGAACGCGCCTTGATGCTTGAGGCAGGCCTTGACCAGCTTGGCGCGGTTGATTTTGAAAAAGGGTGTTATGTTGGTCAGGAAGTGACTGCACGCACGCATTATCGCGGGCTGGTCAAACGCCGCCTTGTGCCGCTAACCACCGCTGGCGATCCACCAGCCATTGATAGTGATATCACTTGGCAGGGCAGCGTCATTGGCAAAAGCAAAACAGCGGCAGCACTCACAGTCCCAATCGCCGGCGAGCATGAGCCGACAGACACAAAATCGATTTGTCTGGCACTTTTGAAACTAAGCGACATTCACAATATCCTTGATGCACCTGCCGATGGTGATGGCCCGACAACCAATGGCCTGATGATCAATGGGCATGCCGCAGTATTGGCGCTGGCTGATTGGATGCAGCCATTGCCGCGCCCAGCCAAATCCTAGGACTGTGTCACAAAAGGCCTACTTACCCCCGCCAAATAGGGCATTGGCTGCTGACTGAACCTTGTTTTTTTCAGCAATCATCGACTCGACATGCGTGATCTCGGCCTGCATCGCCTCAACATAGGCCCGCAAATCCTCAATATTCCAGCGCTGCATATCGGCTGGTAATCCGGCTGGCTTTAACCGATCTAATTCATCATCCATCACCTGCTCCTGCTTTTCATCACCTTTTTCATGGCCTTTTTCATGGCTGTTTTCCGCCTAATTTGCTCTTTTTCATCGCTTCGGGGAAGGCAGGCTTTGCAATATCCCGCAATCCCCCCTATAAAGGTGGCACGTTTTCTCTTAATCTCAATGGAAGAAACGCACCTAGTTCGCCCATGATTTTAACGGAGCGCACTGGGGCGGCAATAGGTAAGACATATGACACAACTATTGATGCCAAAAGCCACCGCCGTATGGCTGATTGATAACACCGCGCTGTCTTTTGACCAGATTGGTGCCCTTTGCAATCTTCATCCGCTTGAGGTTCAGTCGATTGCCGATGGCGAAGCTGGCGTTGGCATTCAGGGTTATGATCCGATTTTAAACGGACAATTGACCCGCGCCGAGCTTGATCGTTGCGAAGCCGATCATACAGCGACTCTGGTTCTGGCATCATCGAATCTGCCAACACCAAATCGGCGCACCAAAGGCCCGCGCTATGTGCCAGTGGCACGCCGTGGCGACAAGCCTGACGCCATCATGTGGCTTGTTAAGCACCATTCTGAATTGAAAGATTCGCAAATCATCAAATTGATTGGCACAACCAAAGAAACCATCACCAAGATTCGCGACCGATCACATTGGAATATCGCCAACATCACGGCAAAACATCCAGCGATGCTTGGCCTTTGCCACCAGGATGATCTGAACGCTGCCATTGAAAAGGCTGGCGGATCAACACAGACCGAAGAACAGGTCTCTAACATGTCCGAATTACCATAAGGCAGCCAGATAGGCACATGACGCGAAGGAGCGGTATGTGGACAAAGACTCCAGCGACCTAAAACGCACCATTCAAAATCAGATCGCCATGATGGAAAGCGAACATCGCGATCTTGATTCGGTGATTGAACAGCTTGGCGAGGTTTTGCCTTTTGATCAGCTAAAGCTACAAAGACTGAAAAAACGCAAACTTTTCCTGAAAGACGAAATGGCCAAATTACGAAGCCAGATTTTGCCAGATATCATTGCCTGATGCTGGTAAATCAAGCACACTGACGATCGTGGATAAGTGCCAGCCCGCAACCGTCTGACTTATTCCAACCATTTCAAGACGTAAATCGAGAATTTCATGACCGCAAAATCATCGCTACCCCTTATCGCCATCTGCATGGGAAGTCAGTCTGACTGGTCAACCATAAGAGCCGCTGCTGATATTCTTGATCAGCTTGGCGCGGCGCATGAGGTAAAAATCATTTCAGCGCATCGGACACCGGCACGTTTATCCAAATTTGCCGAAACCGCGCATGAAAAAGGCTTTGGCGTAATCATTGCTGGTGCTGGCGGCGCGGC
>CAJYBL010000190.1 GCA_913064995.1 uncultured Alphaproteobacteria bacterium | reverse complement strand
GATCACCAAATATAGCCACAAGCCGGTCAGCGCGTGCCGAAGCCAACGCTGACCTGCCATCACCAGCAGGCGCACCAACAAAACCGGCCAAGGCACCACCGCTAAGAAGAATGAGCCCTTCGGCATGCGCTTCGAGATCATCAAGCGAACATGACGGGTCATGAACCGCATCGGCTTCAAGCAATGTTTTGGACAATAATTTTGAAAGATTGGTATAGCCAAGGTCGGTTTGGGCCAGAAGCACGATTTCGCCCTGCCCTTGCGTGTCTTCAAGATTTAGCTGGGTTCCCATGATTGGCTGGATGCCAACATCCATAAGCGTCTGGGCAAATTCGAGGGCGCCAAACATATTATTGGTATCCGTAATTGCCGCAGCGGGCTGGTTATCATCGGCAATCAGCCTCGACAGGCTTTGGATTCGCAAAGTTGATTCGGCCAGCGAATAGGCGCTGTGCAGTCTAAGATGGACAAAATTGGCTGGCATCACGGGCTTTCAGCAATGAAAAAGGTGTGCCCAAACACTACCCCAAACGCAGCAGTGAATGCTACCCAATTGAGACGATTTTACCGCCACTGATGGTCAGAATTGAATCCATATTCAAGGCCAATTGTTGGTTATGCGTTACCACCAATGCCGCCGTGCCGGTTGCACGCGTAATCATCGACAAATGATGAAACACGTCCTTTGCCGTATCAGGGTCTAGATTGCCGGTTGGCTCGTCAGCAAGCAATACCCGCGGCGCATTTGCCACTGATCTGGCAATGGCCACCCGTTGCTGCTCACCACCCGATAACAGCCCGGGCCGGTGCTCTGCACGCGCTTGCAGTCCAACCATTGCCAGTAACTGTTCAGCACGTGATGCCGCCTCACTCCGATCAAGCCCGTTTAGCATTTGTGGAATCATCACATTTTCAAGTGCCGAAAACTCCGGCAAAAGACGGTGAAATTGAAACACAAAACCGATATGGCTTCGGCGCAGATTGCCTCGCTTTCCGCGGCCAAGCTTGCCAGCATCGACCCCACCGATCAAAACTTCACCAGCATCCGGATGTTCCAAAAGACCGGCAATATTCAACAGCGTTGATTTTCCCGAACCTGATGGGCCAACAAGTGCCTTCATTTCACCAGCATGAACCAAAAGGCTGGCATTATTCAGCACATCCAGCTTGACCGTGCCTTGAAGATAACTTCGCTGAACATCGCGCAATTCCAACAAAGTCGCAGGTGCCTTTACATCTAATGGATTATTCATAGCGCAACGCCTCAGCCGGTGCGATCCGCGATGCCCGCCATGCCGGGTAGATGCTGGCAAGGAAAGACAGGCCGAGTGCCATCAGCACCACCATCAATACTTCTTGCGGATCAACCTTGGCTGGCAGGTTCGACAGGAAATAGATTTCAGCGGCAAACAACTCGGTTCCTGACAGGCTTTCAATTGCCTGTTTAATCGTATCAATATTCCAACAAAACAGCATCCCAACGACGGTTCCGGCAAATGTGCCAACAATGCCAATGCTTGCCCCTGTCATCAAAAAGATCCGGATAATGCTTCCGCCGCTGGCGCCCATTGTACGCAAAACCGCAATATCGGCATTTTTTGACCGCACAAGCATGATCATGGAGGAAATAATGTTAAAGGCCGCAACAAGGATAATCAGCGTCAAAATCAAAAACATCACATTGCGCTCAACCCGGAGCGCATTCAAGAAACTGCGATTTCTGTCAATCCAGTCAAAAACCTGCAAATTAGACCCGGTAATTTGCGTAACCGATTGGCGAAGCGTTGCAATCTGTTCTGGAACTGACACATAGATTTCAAGGCCGGATACACTTTTTTCATAGCCAAGAAAGGCCGCTGACAGATTAAGTGGCATAAACACAAAGCTAGAGTCATATTCATACATGCCAACATGAAACACACCGGCAATTTTGAATTTGCGCCTTGTTGGCACCGTACCAAAAGCCGTAGCCTTGCCCTTGGCGGTTGTTAGCGTCACACTATCACCTGCCTTCACGCCAAGCTTAAACGCCATCTCACGGCCAATCAGAACGCCATTTTCATCGCGAAACCGCTTGATATCACCTTCATCAAGCGAATCCCAAAGCGGTTTACGAACCGCCAAATCTGACCAACGCACCCCGCGCACAACCGCGCCAATGCTGACCTGGTTCTGGGTTGCCATGACCTGTCCTTCAATCTGCGGTGTAACCGCAATCACATCAGGCATATCGGTAATTTTCAGAGCAAGCTGGTCAAAATCAGCAATGCCACCTGCCTGTTTCGAATAAACCGCAACATGACCATTCAGCCCTAAAATACGGCCAACTAATTCAGCGCGAAACCCGTTCATCACCGACATGACAACAATCAATGTGGCAACGCCAAGCGTGATACCGGCAAGTGAAAACCAGGCAATGACCGAAATAAAACCCTCGGCACGACGCGATCGCATATAGCGAAACGCTAGCATCCGTTCAACCGGAGAGAAAAAATACCGCATTAAAACGCCCTTTTTGCCTTTATCAGGTTCCTGCCAATTTTAGCTTTACAGCTTGGCCTATGATTTGGCACAAACCATGGCCAAGGAAATCTCAGGAGAAACTTCGTTGGTTTCACCAGTTTTACGCCGTTTCACCTCAACCACGCCATTATCCATACCGCGAGGCCCAACAACAATCTGCCACGGAATACCAATCAAATCCATGGCCGCAAGCTTTGCCCCTGGCCGTTCATTACGGTCATCTATCAGCGGATCACATCCTGCCGCGGCGAGTTGGTCATATAATGACTGACTGGCCGCATCGCAAATCGCATCTCCCGGCTTTAAATTCACCACAGCAACGCCGAATGGCGCAACAGAGTCAGGCCAGATAATGCCTTTATCATCGTGACTTGCCTCGATAATGCCGCCAACAAGGCGCGAAACACCAATTCCGTAAGAACCCATATGAACCGGCACATTCTTGCCATCAGGCCCCGAGACCACAGCGCCCATTGCCGCCGAATATTTAGTGCCGAAATAAAAGATATGTCCAATCTCGATGCCGCGCATGCTCATTAAATCAACATCTTCTACCAGACAAGTTGCCGGATCATGCTTTTCATCGGCCCGCGCATAGATTGATGTGAATTTATCAACAAAGGGCTGTAAATCGGCGTCATAATCGATTTCTGCAAGCAGATCGGCTTTTAACCAGTCTTTGTGGAAATAAACGCCGCTTTCGCCGGTTTCGGCCAGGATGATAAATTCATGGCTCATATCGCCGCCAGATC
>CAJYBL010000189.1 GCA_913064995.1 uncultured Alphaproteobacteria bacterium | reverse complement strand
CTGCAATGGCTTGTGGCAGAATGGCGGCCGCATTGGGTTCATGTGGACTGGCAAAAATACCGGCAATGCGGGCAACAGCCGCGCTAAGATCATCACAAGGAAATAAAAGGCTGATATTGGTTTCCGGCTTTGGCAGCGTTTTCAGCGTCACCTCATCAAAGATGGCCAATGTGCCATAAGACCCGCAAATCAATTTTGACAAATCATAGCCGGTGACATTTTTCATCACCTTGCCGCCCGATTTAAATCGCTCGCCACGCCCCGAAATGGCATCAAACCCAAGCAAATAATCACGCGCGGCACCCGCGGTCAGGCGGCGCGGCCCACTGGCATTGGTTGCCAGAACACCGCCAATAGTTCCTGCCGACTGGCTGGCCAAAATTTTATGAAGGTCAGGCACTTCAAATGCCAACATCTGATTTGCACTTGCCAATGTCGACTCAACCTCTTGCATTGGTGTGCCGGCGCGCAGGGTCAGGATCAATTCATCAGGCTGATAATCAATAATGCCGGAAAAAGCCGAAACATTTATCACTTCACCATAATCGGCATCGCGGCCAAGCGTGGCCTTTGTTGCCATCGCTTGCACGCCAAGATGCTGTTGCTGTTCCATCGCATCAGCAATGACCGCAGCAGCTTCGTCAAGCCCGGTTACGTTTATCATCTCGAAACTCACCCTTATCACCGCGGTAAAACCGGCAATGGACAAAAACCTTAAAAGCGCGGCAGATCAGGAAATGGCATTTTGCCCTTATGGACATGAAGCCGCCCCAATTCGGCACAACGATGCAAATGCGGGAACACCTTGCCCGGATTAAGCAGATGATCGGCATCAAACGCACATTTCAGCCGTTGTTGCTGTTTCATGTCTTCTTCAGTGAATTGAATTCCCATCAGATCGCGTTTTTCAACGCCAACACCATGCTCACCAGTCAAAACGCCGCCCATTTCAACACATGCCCGTAAAATATCAGCACCGAAATCTTCAGCACGTTGCAATTCATCAGGCTGGTTGGCATCAAACAGAATCAGCGGATGAAGATTGCCATCACCAGCATGGAAGACATTGGCAACGCGCAACCCATATTTTTGGCTAAGCGACGCCATCCGCACCATCATATCTGGCAGGCGACGGCGCGGAATTGTGCCATCCATACATAAATAATCGGGCGAAATGCGCCCGACAGCCGGAAAGGCTGATTTCCGGCCAGCCCAGAACAGGTTGCGTTCTTCTTCGGAATTGCTGATTTTGAGTGATGACGCACCGGCGCTATCCATAATTTTGGCAACGCGATCAATCAATGTGTTGACCTCGATTTCTGGCCCATCAAGTTCGATAATCAGCAGCGCGGCTGCCCCGCGTGGATAGCCAGCATTGACAAAATCTTCAGCCGCGTTAATTGCCAGTCCATCCATCATTTCCATACCAGCCGGAATAATACCCGCGCCAATCACATCACCAACGGCTTTTGCCGCTGATCCGGTGTCATCAAAACCGACAAGAAGAGCACGCTGGGTTGCTGGTTTTTGCAAAATTCGTAAAGTCACTTCGCTAACAATGCCAAGCAAGCCTTCAGATCCAGTCATCACGCCCATCAAATCATAATCGCCAGCATCAAGGTGCTTTCCGCCAAGCTGCAGAATTTTACCATCAATGGTGACAAGCTCGATCCCTAGAAGGTTATTTGTTGTCAGACCATATTTCAGACAATGAACGCCACCTGAATTTTCGGCAACATTGCCACCAACAGAACAGGCAATCTGGCTTGACGGATCGGGCGCATAATAAAACCCATCACCCTGAACCGCATGGGTAATGGCAAGGTTGGTCACGCCCGGCTGGGCAACGACACAACGATTCGTATAATCAACATCAAGAATTCGGTTGAATTTACCAAGCCCAACAAGAACCGCATCAGCCAGAGGCAAAGCCCCACCAGATAGCGATGTTCCTGACCCGCGCGGCACCACTTTGATGCCTTCGTTGTGACAATATTTCATAACAGCGGCAATTTGCTGGACGGTTTCTGGCAAAACCACGGCGAGAGGAAGCTGGCGATAGGCAGACAGCCCATCAGAATCATAGGCGCGGCGCCCTTCAACCGAATCAATCACACAATCGGCAGCGACCAATTCGCAAAGGTCACGACAAATTGTTTCGCGGCGATCAATAACGGCCTGATCTGGTTGTGGCATCTGCATAAATGGCTCCTGAGCTCTATATCCTCAAAAAAAACTAATAGCGTCTTACTTGCTCACTCCGCCCCGCAAGGCACCCACCTACCATGATGCAGAACAGCCCAAGGTGACGCAATCAGAAATACGGGCAAAAGAAACGGCCGGAAAACCGACCGTGCCTTGGATATTATAAAAGCTTTGGATAAGCTGGCGGCACATGTGCCAAGCAAAACTTTAGCCCTGACGAGCCTTGAGGCGCGGGTTCTTCTTGTTAATCACATATAACCTGCCGCGGCGACGTACCACCTGACAATGACGATCACGCGATTTCAGTGTCTTGAGTGAACTAACAACTTTCATAATTTGGGGCTCCCAAATCGGCGGCCAGCGGCCTAAATGCGCAATAACGAAGCCGGAACCTAACACCGCCACGACCGAAGGTCAATCCTTGCATCGCGCTTTTCCCAAGCGTTTTAAGATCTTTTTGTTTTCGTCAGCCTAGCCTGCCGAAACACCGGTTCCCTGAAGGCCACAATAGCCATTTGGCACCTTGTGCAAATATTGCTGATGATAATCCTCGGCATAGTAAAATTGGTCATTAACCGCGATCTCGGTTGTGATCTGGCCAAACCCGGCTTTTGCCAGCGCCTTTTGATATTGTTCGGCACTTGAGGTGACGGCAGCTAGATCATTATCATCCATCACAAAGATCGCCGATCGATACTGCGTACCGCGATCATTTCCCTGCCGAAACCCTTGGGTGGGGTCATGCGCCTGCCAGAATGTTGTTAGAACGTTATCAAGCGCCAGCTTGGCAGGGTCATAAACCAGCAAAACAACTTCAGTATGACCGGTCAGCCCGCTGCAAGTTTCTTCATAGGTAGGATTCGGCGTCACACCGCCAGCATAGCCAACCGCCGTGACATGAACACCGGGCAGCTTCCAAAACAGCCGTTCGGCACCCCAAAAACAGCCAAGACCAAGGACAATCTGCTTCATCCCCTTCGGCACAGAACCGATCAGGGCCGTGCCAAGCACCGCATGATTGCCGCCAGCAAAAACTGCCGTGCCGCGACCGGCCAATGCCTCATCGGCATTTGGCAA
>CAJYBL010000188.1 GCA_913064995.1 uncultured Alphaproteobacteria bacterium | reverse complement strand
ATTTGATGACGTTTGTGCCGCAAATGGATATGGTGCCAGCAATAAATTTTTGCTCCGTCGCGGCAAGCGCGCCAGCCGCTAATAACGGTTCTTGGAAAACAGGTTTGAACAAATGAACATCTTTAAAAGCGTCAAGGATGAAATTCTGGTGCCAATCCATCCTGCTGGCTGGCCGTTTATTTTCCTGTTTTTTCTTGTTTCGGCAATCACCACCTATTTCTGGGCAGGGTTCTTGCTTCCGGGTAGCCTTTTGTCGCTATGGTGTATCTATTTTTTCCGCAACCCGAAGCGCACAACGCCGGTGACCAATCATCTCGTCATCGCACCAGCTGATGGGCGGGTGTTATCGACTGGTATTGCGCCGGTGCCGGATGACCTTGATCTACCAAAAGGTGAATGGCGGCGCATTTCGATTTTTATGAATGTGTTTGATGTTCATGTGAACCGTGCGCCGGTTGCCGGTAAGGTGATTGCCACATCCTATCACAAGGGTGCGTTTTTGAACGCTAGTCTGGATAAAGCTTCGGAGCAGAATGAACGCCAGAATATGGTTCTTGAAATGGCATCGGGTCAGCCTGTTGGTGTTGTACAGATTGCGGGACTTGTTGCCCGCCGAATCTTGCTTGAAGCGGCGGTTGGCGATTATCTGAATATCGGCCAACAATATGGTATTATCCGATTTGGCAGCCGTGTTGATGTATGGTTGCCAGCAACGACGCCAGTTTTTGTTCTGGCGGGGCAAACAACAATTGCTGGTGAAACAGTCCTTGCCGATCTGTCGGGCGAGACAGCCGAAATTACCGATGGGGTTTGTCGGTAATGAGCGAGCGTCCACAAAATAAAAAGCGTTTCAGGTCGGTTTCGATATATTGGCTTTTGCCTAATATTTTGACTGTTGCCGGATTTGCCTCAGGCCTAACCGCATTGCGATTTGCGATGGATGGACGCTGGGCTGGGGTGATTATTTTGATCAGTGTTGCTGCGGTTTTCGATGCGCTTGATGGGCGCACGGCGCGCCGGTTCCAAACTTCAAGCGCCTTTGGTGCCGCGCTTGACAGCTTGTCTGATCTGGTTGTGTTTGGCGTTGTTCCGGCTTTATGCCTTTATATCTGGGCCTTGCAAGGTGCGGGCACGATGGCATGGTGGGCAACGTTATTCTATGCGGTTTCGATTGCGCTTCGTCTGGCGCGGTTTGATTCTGAGTTGCCTGACCCACCTGATTATGCGAAGGGCTATTTTACTGGCATTCCTGCACCTGCCTCCGGATTTCTGGTTTTATTGCCGATCGTCATTGATTTGCAATTCAATCTGGAAATCGCGGGTGATCCGAATTGGGTATCAGCTTGGTTGGTTCTGGTTGGTGCTGGCGCGGTTAGTTCGCTGCCAACCTTTGCTGGCAAGCGGTTGAAATTGCCAGTTGAATCGGTGCTTCCAGTTTTGGCGGGGATTGGGCTTCTTGGCGCTGCTGTGGTTACCGAACCTTGGTTTACCTATTTGGCGGTGGTGGTGATTTACACGCTGAGCCTGCCTTTATCAACTTGGCAGTTTTTGCGTGAACGTCGGCAATATGAGGGCTGAAAAACCAGCTAGCGGCCAGCTTGGCGGTCTTCTTGTGCGGCAATGCGTTCGCGGTGAAACAGATAGATACCGCATCCGACGATAATGCAAACGCCAACAATTGTGCTTTTGGCGGGCAGATCGCCAAACACCAGATAGCCTAAAATCACCGATGAAATAATCTCGGTATATTGAAAGGGTGCCAGCACGCTTGCTGGTGCGTTATTGGCTGCCCATACGATAAAGATATGGCCAATGGTTGCGACAAGCCCCATATAGATAATCCATTCAAATTGTTGCGCATTTGGCATGATGAAGCCAGTGCCAGCAAGATCAAACATCTGGCCAATCAGCATGGTAGCACCAAGTGCGATTGTCGCTGTAATGCCAACAATGAATTGCATTTGAAATGGATGCGCTTTGCCAGCAAGACGGCGAGTAATCGTAACATAGCCAGCCATAGCCAGCGCTGTTGCCAACGGAAACAGCGCTGGCGCGCCAAAAATCACAATGCTTGGCTGCAAAATCACCACCACCCCGAAAAGCCCGATGATAATCGCGATGATTCGCCTTTGTCTGATTTGCTCACCTAGAAAAAGTGCTGATAGCGCGGTCAGGATCAATGGCTGCACGAAATAAATCGAAATGGCCTCGGCCATCGGCAAATGCTGAAGCGCGGCAAAGAAACAGACGGTGGCAATTGCCAACAGAATGCCGCGGGCAAATTGCATCATCAAAGTGCCGGCTGGAACATGCCACTGACGCGTCCAAATGACCAATGGCGCCATCAGTAAAATCTGCATGACAAACCGCATGAAGGTGACTTCGACAGGGTCTAATGCTTGGCCAAGAAGCTTGGCAAAAACATCAAGGATTGGAATGAACAGCATGGCCGCACAAAGCTGCAATATGCCCCTTGTTGTGCTTGCGCTATCATTGCCTAGGCGATTGGATGCTGGTGGTATCATGGGCAAAACAGTTCCCGCAAACTAGATCAAGGTCAATTGAATTCGGTTGGGGCAAACTGCAATGGTGAAAATCACGCTTGGGGCTGGATTGCTTTATCTATCCGGCTTATAGTTTAGACATCTTGGAATCAACACAATAGATGGGTGATGTCATGACAAGCGGGCTTATTGAAAGATGCCTTAAAAATGGCATTCGCATGACGAGCCAGCGGCAGATTATTTTAGGGGTCATTGAAGGTTCGGAAGATCATCCCGATGTTGACCAACTATATCGGCGCGCTGTTGAACAAGATCGTACAATTTCAATTGCCACCGTCTATCGAACGGTAAAATTGTTGGAAGAGGCAGGTGTTATTGACCGGCTGGAATTTGGTGATGGACGCGCACGCTATGAAGAATCTGGCGAACATCACGAACATCTTGTCGATGTTGAAACCGGCGAAGTGATCGAATTCTGCCATGCCGAGTTGGAAGCCTTGAAAGAACAGATTGCCCGTGAAATGGGCTATGAACTGGTTGATCACCGTCTTGAGTTGTTTGGCCGGAAATTGAAATCCTAGTTTCAATGAAGATCCTGAGCATGGATCAATGCTCGGTTTTTGCGTAATAGCATTGGCCTTGCATTTGCGCGGATGGCCGTTGATTGTGCTTTGGTGGAAACCGCGTTATAGGATGTTATTGGCTATGTTATTCATGCGTTATGCTGGTCTATGTCTTTATGGCTGGCGCTTATCTTGGGCATTACTATCATGCAGGTGGAAAGCAATACC
>CAJYBL010000187.1 GCA_913064995.1 uncultured Alphaproteobacteria bacterium | reverse complement strand
TCCCCGTGGTGCGCGTGCCGAAGCTGGCGAAGATGTGCTGGCAAAGCCAGAAACCGAAGAAGAGGAATATCTAAAAGCACAATTGCATCGCCGTCTTGCCAGCAGCCCGGGCTGGTTCACCCGCCAGCGTGATGCGCTCAAAGGTGTGTCCGAAGAAACCACGACCGGCGTTTTGCGGCTTTATCAGCTTGCTGAAATGGGCGGATTGCCTTTCCCAGCGATCAATGTGAATGACTCGGTTACCAAATCGAAATTTGACAACCTTTATGGCTGTCGCGAGTCATTGGTTGATGGCATTCGCCGCGCCACTGATGTGATGTTTGCTGGCAAGGTTGCGGTTGTTGCTGGCTATGGTGATGTTGGCAAAGGCTCGGCAGCGTCGCTTCGGCAAGGTGGTGCGCGGGTCATGGTAACCGAGGTCGATCCGATCTGTGCGTTGCAGGCCGCGATGGAAGGCTATGAAGTTGTCACAATGGAACAGGCAGCGCCGAAGGCTGATATCTTTGTGACCGCAACCGGTAATCGTCATGTCATCACCATCGACCATATGCGTGAAATGAAAGACCGTGCGATCGTTTGTAACATTGGCCATTTTGATAATGAAATCGATGTTGCTTCGCTGAATAATTACACTTGGTCCGAAGTAAAGCCGCAGGTTGATGAAATTGAATTTCCAAATGGCAAGCGGATGATCCTTCTTGCCAAGGGGCGTTTGGTCAATCTTGGATGCGGAACAGGACACCCGTCTTTCGTCATGTCGGCGTCATTTACCAATCAGGTGTTGGCGCAGATCGAGCTTTGGTCGCGTGGTGATCAATATGAAAACAAGGTCTATACCTTGCCGCGTCATCTTGATGAAAAAGTGGCAGCACTCCATCTTGCCAAGGTTGGCGCAAGCTTAAGTACGCTTCGCCCTGATCAGGCCGATTATATTGGCGTTGAACAGCAAGGACCGTTCAAGAGCGAACAATATCGCTATTAATCACCAATGCCAGTTCTGCAATTAGAATTACCCGATCTGTCAGCAACCGAAACTCTTGGTGCGCTGCTGGCTGACGGGCTGGCGGCTGGTGATGTGATTTCGTTAAGCGGGCCTCTTGGCGCAGGCAAATCGGCATTGGCGCGGGCGATTATTCAGGCGGCAAATCCGGCTGAAACCGATGTGCCAAGCCCCACCTTTACGCTTGTTCAAACCTATGAGCTTGGGGATGGAACGCCGCTTTGGCATCTTGATCTTTACCGGATTGAAAGCCCCGAAGATGCAATGCAGCTTGGGCTGGATGATGCGTTTATCGATGCGGTTTGTTTGATCGAATGGCCGGACCGACTAAAAAAGCTGCTGCCAAAGACCAATCTTTCAATCCATCTTTACATGGCCGATGCTGATGATGGCGGTGATTTATCTTCCAGTATCCGGTTTGCCGATATCACCGCGCCGCCGCATTGGGCCGCCCGAATGGCGGCCATTATCGCCAAAACTGGTTAGATTCCACGCGTCTTCGCAAAGGCGTACCATCATCTGGACTAGGCCAGATTACCCGCTTTTGGTAAACGGGTCTCGCCTTTCGATGCTGTTGCTTTTATAGTCGGCAAATGACAAGCCCTTCCGTTTACAGCATTGATGCCGGCATGCCGTTTGCCCGTGAATTGGCCGTCGGTATTGCAAAGCTAGCTGACAGCCCCGAAAGGCTGGCGCGCGGTCTAGTTCTATTGCCATCACGCCGTGCTGCTCGCGCCCTTCAAGCCGCTTTTCTGGATGGTGCTGATGGTGTGCCGATGCTGTTGCCGCGCATGTTGCCTATTGGCGATTTTGGTAATGATGATGATGGCCGGCTAAGCCCATTTCTAGGCGATGATGCTGGTAGTGACTTGCCGCCACCAATTTCAAGGATAAGACGGCAAATTTGCCTTGCCAAATTGCTTCGCCATTTTCCGCTTGGCGGTCAATACCCAACACAGCCACAGGCGATGCGCCTTGCCGACTCGCTTGGGCAATTGCTTGACCAGCTTTACAATGCCGATGCCACTGCCGAGCAGCTTCGTGATTTATTGCCTGATCAATTTTCGGCGCATTGGCAGGATATTCTGACCCTTCTTGGCATTTTGATTGAGCGCTGGCCGGATATTCTGGCACAAGAAGGGCTTATTGACGTGGTTGACCGGCGCAACCGGCTGTTACGCCGCCGTGCCAAACAATGGCGTGACCAGCCACCTGATCAATTGATCGTGATTGCCGGATCGACCGGATCAATCGCGGCGACGCGTGAATTGATTGGCGTGGTGGCAAACCTTCCCGATGGTCATATTGTTTTACCCGGGCTTGATCGTCATGCTGGTGATCAATGGTCGGCGATCTGCGAGGATAGCGGCCATCCCCAGCATCAGCTTGCCCAGCTTTTGGCCTATCTTGAGATCACGCCTGATGCAGTGCAAAACTGGACAGGGTCAGCCGATCAGATACCGCCCGAATTGCCGGCGAGACGCGATTTGATGCGCGAGGTCTTTCGCCCTGCTGCAATCAGCGACGGCTGGCAAAGGCTTGGCGATGCCAGCCCGATGATCGACCGAACCGCGCTTGCTGGTTTGAAGGTTATAACGGCGCGGGATCGGCGCGAAGAGGCCAATCTAATTGCCCTATCGCTTCGCGAGGCATTGGAAAAACCCGATCAAACTGCGGCAATGATTACCCCTGATCGCCAGCTTGCCGAATTGGTTATTGCCGATTTGCGCCGGTGGGATATCGTCATTGAGGATTCGGCAGGCAAACGATTGTCGCTTTGCCCGCCTGGCCGGTTTCTATCGCTTCTTTGTGATGCGGTCGACGCCAATTTTGCGCCGCTTCGTTTGCTGTCATTGTTAAAACATCCCTATTGCGCGGGCGGAATGAACCCGATTCAATTTCGTCATTTTGTCGATCAAATCGAATTGGCGGCATTGCGTGGCCCGCGTCCGGGTGATGGTTTGCCCGCTATTGCTGAGGCGCTTAACGATGCTGAGCTTCGTCATTTTTTCGAAACACATGTCATTGCCAATTTAGCCGCGCTTATTGATTGCTGGCAGGTGCCCAACCCAACTTTGGCAAGTCTGTCCGACGGGATTGCTGAAGCTGCCGAACGACTATGCGCAACTGTGATGGACAGTAATGGTGACGGCGCAGATCGGGGTGCAGGTGCAATCGAACTATGGAAAGGTGCTGACGGTATGGCGGCGGGCGAGCTGTTTCGCAACATTGCTGCTGATGGCCGCGATAGCACGATTGATGCCAGTGATATGCCGCAGATTTTGCGCCAGCTTCTTGAAGATATA
>CAJYBL010000186.1 GCA_913064995.1 uncultured Alphaproteobacteria bacterium | reverse complement strand
CAGACTGAAAAGGTCCACTACCCCGCCCCAATCCCAGACGCACGGGCGGGCGCGCATCTGGCAAAATACCGTTGGCCATCGCCGCACGGAACCGAACCAAATCATCAATATCATAAAGGATATGCTGAACACAGATCTGCTCAGCTAGGCTTGAATGATAGAAATTTGTGGCCAGCGCGCGCGCTGCCTCGCCATTATCGCCAATCATCTCACGAAAACCGACCGAGACAAAATCAGGCTTTAGCTCAAACACCATATCGGCCTGCTGATCTGGCGTATAGATACCCACCGCTTCGGTTGTAATCTGCACCAGCATATCCGGCACTTCTTGGCGCAAACCATCAAGCAATTTGCGATAGCGCGCCACATCAAGCAGATGCTTGCCCGCGTCATCACGAACATGGGCATGAAGAATGCTGGCACCAGCTGCATGGCATTCCTGGGCAGTGGCAATGGTCTCGTCAATCGTTACTGGCACAGCGGGATGATCAGTTTTCACTTTGCGTGCGCCGTTCGGTGCCGCCATGATGATTGTTGGTCGGGTCATTGTTATCCTCGAAAAAACAATAAAAAAGCAGCTCTAGATCAAGCGCATCAAAACGATAATGCAGGACTAATGCTAGGCATCGACAACAGACAGGTCAAGCGGCTAGCCGTGTCCGGCATTTTTTTAAAAGCTATCGCTCGTCCGGTAAATATGTGCTATTTGTTTCGCGTAGTTTCCTATGGGTTTGCCCCAAGTACCTGTCCCTTCCCTGGGCGCTTTTGACGATATATTACGCATGGCGCCTGCAACGAAACCGACCGCCATGCCTGAAAAACCTCAAATTGCTGATTTTATGGCTCTAAAGGGCCAGCGTAAAATCGTTTGCCTAACCGCCTATAGCGCCCCGATGGCGCATGCGCTTGACCCGCATTGTGATATGCTTCTTGTTGGTGACTCTGTGGCGATGGTGATCTACGGCATGGACACAACGCAAAATGCTGATCTTGATATGATGATTCGTCATGGTGAGGCCGTCATGCGGCGGCGCAAATCATCGCTTGTCGTGATTGACCTACCTGCTGGCAGCTATGAAAACAGTCCACCGCAGGCATTGGCAAGCGCGAGCGAAATTATGGCAAAAACCGGGGCTGACGCGGTCAAGCTGGAAGGCGGCACTGATCTTGCTCCCCATGTTAAGTGCCTTGTGGATTCAGGCATTCCAGTGCTTGGTCACATCGGCCTGTTGCCTCAGCACGCTATCGCAGGGGCGGCGTTTCGCATTACTGGTCGGAGTGAGGAAGAAGCAAACCAGCTTCATAAAGATGCTAATGCTATCGTCGAAGCCGGTGTTTTTGGCATCGTTTTGGAGGGGATCATCGAACCGGTGGCAGCGTCGATTGCGATAGGATGCAAGGTGCCAACCATTGGTATTGGTGCCTCGGCATCCTGTGACGGACAAATTCTTGTAACCGAAGATGTGCTTGGACTTTATGATGCCTTTACACCAAAATTCGTGCGCAAATTTGCCAATCTTCAAGATGATATTGGCGCCGCTGCGGCTGACTATCGCGCCGCGGTAATTGATGGCAGCTTTCCAACCAAGGATCACCTTTTCTGGCCAAAAAAGACCTGATCTCAGGCAGGGCATATTGATGAAGATTCTGAATAGAAAAGCCGAAATGACCGCCGCCACAATTGCCTGGCAAGGCGAGGGGGAAACGGTTTGTCTTGTACCAACAATGGGAAGCATTCACCAAGGTCATCTTGCGCTGATTGCCGCGGCACGTAAAACCGCCAGTCGCGTGATTGTCAGCATCTATGTAAACCCCACACAATTTGGTGCTGGCGAGGATTTTGGTCACTATCCCCGCACGCTTGATGCCGATTGTGCGGCAATCACTGCAGCGGGCGGTTGTGATGCCATTTATGCGCCAGCCGATATGTATAATGATGGCCATGCCACCAGCATTGTTCCAGCAGGTGTTGCGCTGGCCATGGAAGGCCAGACAAGGCCGCATTTTTTTACCGGCGTTGCCACAATTGTTTTGAAACTATTCACCCATATTCCTGCCAATTTTGCGATTTTCGGCGAAAAAGACTACCAACAGCTAGCGGTAATCCGGCAAATGGTTCGTGATCTCGATCTAAACATTACAATTCTGGCACAACCAACAATTCGCGAAACCGATGGTTTGGCATTATCATCACGCAATCTTTATCTAAGCGCCGCCGACCGCAACTTGGCACCATTGCTTTATGCCGAAATGCAGGAAACCGCCAACCAGATCAACAAAGGCACCCCCGTTGATGCGGCCTTGACCAGTGCCAAAACAAGATTAACCAGAGCTGGCTTTGGCGAGATTGACTATTTTGACCTACGCCATTCAGACAGCCTGCAGCCAGCAGAAACACTGGCACCAAATTGCCGGATTTTCGCCGCCATCCGGCTCGGCAAAACACGCTTAATCGATAATTACGCCCTTTGACGGTGATTTTATCATTTGTGCTTTTTGTTCAGCTCCTCAATAATGGCCACGGCGAGCATGGTGATGATGCCTCTATGTGAAGGAGCGCTAGATGCAACCGCAAGACCAAAATAGCGATAAGAAGCATACGGCTAAAATCGCCGCGGCGCTTAAGCTGCTGATTGCCAGCTATGATGCTGGTGGCAGTTTGCTAGTTTGTGGTAATGGCGGCAGTGCGGCCGATTGCGAACATATCGTTGGCGAATTAATGAAGGGGTTTTGCCTGCCACGGTCATTATCAGCGCATGATCGCGATCGATTAACGGCCATTTGTGGTGATGATGCGGCGCGCCTTGGTGAAAAGCTTCAATATGGGTTGCCAGCCCTGTCACTTGTCAGCCATTCATCCTTGATTACCGCGATTGCCAATGACCTTGATGGTGATTTGATTTTTGCCCAGCAAATATGGGCGATGGGCAAGGCCAATGATGTTTTGCTTGCCATATCAACATCGGGAAATTCTGAAAATATCTTGCTGGCCGCAAAGACCGCCCGTGCAAAAAACATGGCGGTGATCGGCCTTACCGGTGCTGGCGGCGGCAAACTAGCACCGGTATGTGATGTGTTAGTCGACGTGCCATCTAACGATGTTGCCAGCATCCAAGAGATGCATCTTCCAATTTATCATGAAATTTGCCGCCAGCTTGAATCGCACTATTTCACCGCCTGATCAGAACCGCGCTGACATCAACGCTGGCATCAATGACAATGTGGTAAATCAGATTTTCAACCGGCTAAAGACACGGCGCGCATTGCCCTCGAAAATTGCCGCTTTGGCAGCGGTATCAAGCGCTGTATTCGCATCTATATAGCGTTTGGTATCATCATAGTGATG
>CAJYBL010000185.1 GCA_913064995.1 uncultured Alphaproteobacteria bacterium | reverse complement strand
CGGCGCGATCATGTTTTAGAAGATTTGCTGATGCGGCTTGGGACGACATTGGTAAAAACTGAGGCGCCGTTCAATCCTGAAGGCGGTGCCTATGGTGTTGGTCGTACGCATGGCCATGCGCATTGATCATGACAGAATTAAAAGACACCATCCGTCAAACACAGGTTCTGGCAGCGCTGTTTTCACCAGCTTTCCCCATTGGTGCCTTTTCCTACTCGCATGGCATCGAGGCGGCGATTGCCTCGGGTGATGTTAATAATGCCGCAACCGCGCATGACTGGATTGAAACGATTCTGCTTGGGGGAAGTGGTCGCAACGATGCAATTTTGATGGCGAATGCCTATAATGCTGTAACGCCGCATGCAGCCAAAGATGGGCAGTTGGCGGGCGGCAGAAATGCCGAAATTGAGGCAATAAATGAGTTGGCCTTTGCCTTATCGTCGGGCGCCGAGCGCGCACAGGAAAGCTGCGAACTTGGGGTGAATTTTACGCGCATGACCGAGCAGGTTTATCAGCTTGATATCGGGCAATCTCCGCCGCTTGCCTATCCTCTTGCGGCTGGGCTTGCGGCGCGGCACCTCAGATGTGAATTGCGGCTTAGCTTGAGCCTTTTTTTGCAAAGCTTTATCGGTAATTTAATTTCCGTAGCGGTTCGGGCGGTGCCACTTGGACAGTCTGATGGGCAGATTATCCTCGCCCGATTAATGCCGGCTGTGGCAACGCTTGCTGATGAGGCAGCGACAACACCGCTTGATGATATTGGCGGCTATACGATTCTTGCCGACCATGCTTCGATCTTGCATGAAACCCTCGAGACAAGGATTTATCGAACATGATTGGTCATGAACAAGAATCTGTTGGCATGCAGGCAAAGATGGCCAGCCGCAATGGCCCCTTGCGTGTTGGCATCGGTGGGCCGGTTGGGGCGGGCAAAACAAGTTTGACCGAGGCGCTTTGCCGCTATCTGGCATCACGGGTTTCGATGGCGGTGATCACCAATGACATTTACACCCGTGAGGATGCTGACTATTTGATGCGGGTTCAAGCATTGCCAGCTGAACGGATTAGGGGCGTTGAAACTGGCGGTTGTCCGCATACGGCGATCCGCGAGGATGCATCCGTCAATCTTGCGGCGGTGGCTGATCTTCGTGCTGCTATTCCTGATCTTGATATCATTTTGATTGAATCTGGAGGTGACAATCTTGCGGCAACCTTCAGTCCCGAACTGGCAGATCTGACAATCTATGTGATTGATGTTTGCATGGGCGGCGATATTCCACGCAAGAAAGGGCCAGCCCTGACAAAATCCGATATGCTGGTTGTCAATAAGGTCGAGCTTGCGCCACATGTTGGCGTAGATCTTGAAATCATGGCGGCAGATACGGCAACCGCCCGCAATGGCCGACCATTTATCTTTGGGTCAATGCGCAAGAATGATGGTGTTGCCGCGCTCGGTGATTTTATCCTTTATGAAGCCAATCTTGAAAGCTAATCCGGTTTGCTTGTTCTTGCGGTTTTGGCAATGTGGTGATTGCCATAAAGATTGCAAAAAAAGCCTTACGGTGCCGCTTGACCGCTATTCAATGGTATGCGTGCCCCTTAACCCATCAATTAATTCAGTCATCGCCTGCGATGCAGGGCTGTAAAGGTCATTTAAAAACTCAATTTGTTGCGCGTTGAAACCCTCTTGGCTCAAAGACCATTTTGCCATGCCAACCATGACCGGCAATAATCCTAATGCAGGCTCAGTGAGGCTGTAAATTTTGCGCTGCGCGTGCCCAGCATCGCCGCGCGCGTTGAGAAGCCCTATATCGCAAAGACGCTTTAAACGATTTGCTAATGTTGGCCGGGGGATTTTCTCATTATTATTATTCAGAATTGCGCTAAATGTTCTTTGGTTAAAGAATGCAATATCACGAAGCACAATAACGGCCCATTGGTCTGATAGCACTTCTGCTGCCATCGCAATTGGACAGGTTATATCACCTCTCAAGGTTATACTCTTTTTTACAAAACCATCCATTGTTGTTTCTCCGTTCCAAGTACATCATTCAACCAAAACCGTAACGGATAATTAACTTGTTTCAAATTAAAAACGGAATATTCGCATGTTTTTAAGAAATACTAATGTTCTCAATCTAGGATCGAGCATGTAAGTAAAATTTGTTTATCAAGGATCAGTGAAATGAGAATTTTAAACACCGGGGTATAAAGTTTTACATATTTGCAAGAAACAACCATTTCTTTACATTTTGTAGCTTGGGCGTTGTCGTTGAAATTACGAATATGTGCCAAAGAATTAATAGGGAGAAATTGAATATGCTTTTTAAAATGGCTTGGACGCACTCACCGGAAGCAAGAGATAGAACTATAAAGCAGTTCATGGAGACTGGAGGGATGCCCCCAGAAAACATTGAATTGGTATCACGCTATCATAATCTAGATGGAACTGGCGGCTTCGCAATTCTTGAAAGCACAGATGCTGCGGCACTTGCAGATTATGCGCTGGATTGGAATGGCCTAATTGAAATCGTAATCACGCCCATTATGGATGATGAAACGATTGCCGGCGTTCTTGGTAAAAAATTCACTTAAAAAATTAGGGGAAGAAAATGAGGGTTTTGTTCATAGGGATGTATAGCGAAGCTGGACTTGAGGGCTTAGAGAGTAGCAGCTTGGCAAAACGAAAAGAAGCTGCGGCTTCAATTGCGAGGGTGGCTGGTGGAGAACTGCTTGATTTGATGTATCTCCAAGGCGATTACGACATGGCAGCCCTGATGGAATTACCAGACATAGAGGCAGCTAGCGGATTGTTAAAGGCTGTCAATGACTCTGGCGCATGGGAGGACATGATGATGTTCCCCGAATTTGACCTTGATAAGGGGCTGAGAGCAATTAACGCAGTCAAGTCGAGCTATAAAGCGCCCGGCAAAGACTGATGAGGCATGCATTTACAGCCTGAAAAAGGGAACTAGCTTTATGGCAAAATATACAAACGTCGTCAGGCTAAAAGTTAAACCTGGGAAACAGCAAGAATTTGAGTCATTGTTCAGCAAGGCCGACAATTTGGAGGGGCAATTACTCCATATTCTTGCCCGCACAGGCGAACAAAACTATGTGGGTTATGGCCTATGGGAAAGTGAAGAAAAAATGGCAAACGCAATGCCACTGATGATTGGACTGCTCGACAGTACACGGCATTTGCTTGAGGAGTTATCCCCCGAACTAGGCGTGACTGATCCCGTTTCAGGTGCTGTTGTTTTTGAAAAAAAATTGATGAGGCCATTGCTAACAGAGTGATAATGTCTGGATATATTGCAAATCCCTGCACCGTAAAAATTTAAGTAAGTTGATAAGAATATTTATTTTTTA
>CAJYBL010000184.1 GCA_913064995.1 uncultured Alphaproteobacteria bacterium | reverse complement strand
GACCGCTTGGTCAATAATCCGATCACAAACTTTGTCAGCCGCCGCGCTTAGCCGCGCTGCGCCAGTGCCAAGACGGCGCAATTGCTCCGATGACAGCGCGATATCCCCGATTACTGGATTTTGGCGATCAAGATCAGCTAGAAATTTACGGATACGAACGCGCTCAAACTGGCAGTTCTGATTGCTTGGATCAATTTCAAAATCGCAATCAAGATGATGGCAAACCGCCTTTAACTGATCTGGCATCCAGCCCAAAACCGGCCGCGCAACAACAACATCATGCTGCATTCGGCGGCATGCAATCCCTCCAAGACCGTTTAAACCCGATGATTTCAGCAAGCGCATCGCAACTGTTTCAGCTTGATCGCTGGCATGATGCGCAAAAAGTAATGCGGCCTTTCTTTGCCGTGCCGCCGACAATAGCACGTGATGCCGGTTAGTCCGCGCCCATTCCTGCAGTCCAGCTGTTGGGCGCGGTTCGGTAATCTGGATGATATCGCTAGCAATACCAAAGCGGCGTAAACGCGTTTGCACCCTTTCCGCCTCATTGCCCGAGCCATCGCGCACGCCATGATCGACAATCACCGCATGATGATGCTTTCCAGTTGCATCGGCATAACGCTGCGTCAACAAAGCCAGCGCTGTACTATCCGGCCCGCCTGACAATGCCGTGACATAACTTGCGCACTTATCAAGCCCCAGCCCCGCCATGACAGCGGCGAAACTGGCGTCAAAAGCAGTAATCAGGCTAGCTTTTACACTTGGCAGCATCACTAAGGGCGGCAATCTGGGTCATGAAAGTTTCAGGCGGCGTATCAAGAAGCTTTGGCAAGGATGCATAGATTTCGCAGGCTTGTTCTGCCGGTGCGAAATGCGAGACCGATTCAGCAATCCACATGGTCGTATCAACAAGCCGTGCATCACCTGGATAGGTGCTGTTAAATTCGGAAAATGTCATTGCGGCCTTTTCATATTCACCGCGCATGAACTGCACTCGCCCCAGCCAGAAAGTGGCATCGGCCTGACGTTCGTGATCCTTGTTAAAGACCCGAAATTCGGCAAAGGCTAATTCGGCTGTTTCCAAATCATTTTGCAAGGCTCGCCCAAGGGCAAAGCGATATTGCTCTTCAGCGCTCACCGCAGGCAAAACTGCAGGCTCGACAGGTTCCGCAGGAACAACAGACGCATCATTTGCCGCAACATCTACGTTTAGGTTGCCGGCATCACCGGAAGCTGCATTATCAGCAGACAATACGCTGTTATTGGTCGTTTCAACACCATCTTTGGCGGCGGCATTGGGTGTGCTGGCGGTACCCAATGTCTCAAGCTCACGGTTAAGCGCGCCTTCTTCAATCGACCATTTGGTAACACCGCTATTGCTTTCGCGGGTCATTTGTACATTTGCTGGCGCATCGGCAGCGGTTGTTTCTTGCTGTGCTGCCGCACTGGCAAGATCACTGCCACCAAGCGAGATCAGCGTTTGCACCCGCTTTTCCAGACGAAGCAAACGGAATTCAGTATCAGATGTAATTTCAAGTGTGCGTTCCATCCGGCGATTGGTCATCGCCAATGTATCGTTCAGCTTTTCCATCTCATTGCGAAGCGCATTCAGATCGGCCACCTGAGCGGTGCCAGCCTGTGCCGAGCTTGACCCAAGCTGTTCAACCTTAAGCTTGATTTCGCGAAGATCCTGTTCAACAACCCCGCGAATTTCTTTCAAACCCTGTTCCAAAATATCCATGCGTTGCTGCTGGCGTGTTAACAGCGCGCTGGCATTTGACGATATCGCATTATCGCTTGCCGCGCTTTGCGCCATCGCATTTGCTGGCAGCAGCAAACTGGCCAGCACCAAAAAGACTATCCGTTTATTCATCGCTTCAATTCCCAACACCAAAAAAAATTTATGCTTGCCATCATCTACCAACGTAATTGTAAAGGTGGTTTTAGGCAGAAATTAGGCAAAAAAAAGAGGTGCGTTTGCTCCCCTTTTCAATAAGTTCGAATTGTCTAATTAAGAACAGTTGCCGCGCGACGGTTAAACTCCCATGATCCTTCATTTGAACCAGAAACTGCGGGGCGCTCTTTGCCATATGACACGGTGCGGACACGGGCAGCGTTCAGGCCTTTGGCAAGAAGATAATCGCGAACGGCGACGGCGCGGCGATCGCCCAGCGCAAGGTTATATTCGCGAGTGCCACGTTCATCAGCGTGACCTTCAATGATAACAACCATGGTTGGGTTCACATTCAAGAAGGCGGCCTGACGATCCAGAATAGCTTGCGCCTCAACGGCCAGCTCAGAGCTGTCAAATCCGAAATACACAGTATTACCAACCTGCGCCAGCTTTTCAGCGTCGCTCATTTGTGTTGCTGTCGTTGAACTGCTTTCGGCTCCCGCAGTAGTTGCCGTTGTTGCACTGCTTGATGAGCTACCAGAAGCGCTGTCACCGGCAACATTTGAAGCGGTTTCACAGGCGGTGAAAAGAAAGGCTACTGCGCAAATAGCGAGGATTCGTTGAAACATCTGTATGCTCCCAAATTGTTTGTCCGGCACACCGGATGGTTTCTATTTCGCGTTATTAGGTGACCGCATAAACAACTCGCCAACTAAACATCACTATATTCATCTGACGGATGCGCCCAAAAAAAGGGGCACCCTCGCTTGAATCAAGAATAGTCAATAACGCAGATTTATATCAATTGAAACCAAAAAATTGACCAATCAACTAATAAAATCGGAATTTTTTGGGTAGACCTTCTATCTTATCGGCAATTAACATGATGCACATTGCCTTGTCCAAACATCATCGAACAAGTCAATGCCCTTTTCTCAAAGCATCCAAACAGCGATTGTAGAATTCCTGCCAGCCTTCCAAATTCTTTTGGCTAGCGCAATATAGGCGACCATGCTGGATCAGATGCATCCGATGGGGTAATGATACGCTTTTCGTTAAACCCGGTGATATCAATGCGGTAAACATGCGTATCACCACCACTGCCATCGGTTTCAAAAGGCTGTTGTTTGAAATACATCAAGACGTGGCCATTTGGCGCCCAGGTCGGCCCCTCAACGAGAAACCCGCTTGCAAGAAGCCGCTCACCAGACCCATCAACATTCATCACGCCAATGTAAAATTGGCCATTCGCCATTTTGGTAAAGGCAATGATATCACCGCGGGGCGACCAAACCGGCGTTGCATAACGGCCTTGGTTAAAGCTAATGCGCTTGACATTGGCACCATCGGCATCCATCACATAAAGCTGCTGGCTACCACCACGATCAGAATTGAACACGATTTTGGAACCATCAGGTGAATAGGATGGCGATGTGTCAATTGACGCCGATTGCGTTAGGCGGTTAATCGCTTGGGTTCGCATATCCATTTCATAGATGTCGGTCATG
>CAJYBL010000183.1 GCA_913064995.1 uncultured Alphaproteobacteria bacterium | reverse complement strand
CCGTGCCGGCAAGCTTGTTACCGCCACGCCAAGCGCAATGGGCATGGCCTATCGCCATAGCGACGCGCCAGCCGATTGGATTTTCACCTCTGCCGAATTACAGGGGCATGACGGTGATCCGGCTGCCATCAAGGCGCGAATGAGAGACATCATTGCAAGTCGCGGCGATGCACAACCACGCGGCGTCCGGACAGGCGGCAGCACCTTTGCCAATCCCGATGGCAGCAAAGCATGGCAGGAAATCGAAAAGGCAGGCTGCCGCGGGCTTCGCATTGGCGGCGCGCAAGTGTCTGAAAAACACTGCAATTTCTTGATCAATACAGGCACCGCCACAGCCGAAGACATCGAAACGCTTGGCGAGACGGTTCGCGGGCGCGTGCTTGCAGGAGGCGGGCCGTCACTTAGGTGGGAAATTCGCCGGATTGGGCGCAACCAGACCAAGGGGACAACCGAATGACCCATAATCGTGACCGCGTCGCCGTTTTGATGGGCGGATGGACATCTGAGGCCGCTGTCAGCCGCGTTTCAGCAAGCTTCTGCGGGCAAGCCGCACGCAATGCTGGCTGGGATGCGATCGAGGTTGAGGTTGACCGCGACATTGCTACCAAACTGAAAGAGATAAACCCGTCACGCGCGTTTAACGCGCTTCATGGGCAGATTGGCGAGGATGGCAATATTCAGGGTCTGCTGAATATCATGAATATCCCCTATACCCATAGCGGCGTGACCGCGTCTGCTATTGCCATGGACAAGCTGTTGGCGAAAACGCTGCTTGCCGGTGCCGGTATTTTGGTGCCGCCAACATTGGCTTTGGTTGAGGATAGCCATGTCTACCCGGAAGACAGCACCGGTGCCCATGTGATCAAACCGCGCAATGACGGATCGAGTTTTGGCGTGGTGATTGTGCCAGATGCCAAAGCACGCCCACCTGCCCGCAACACATGGCCTGCCCATACGCAATTGATCTGCGAGCCTTATATTCCCGGGCGTGAATTAACCGTTTCGGTTCTTGATGGCACCGCACTTTGCGTTACTGAAATCACTTCCAAGCACGAATTTTACGATTTTGACGCAAAATATGCCGTCGGTGGATCAAAACATATTCTGCCTGCCGATATCCCCGAGCCAGTCAGCCTAAAGGCCTGTCTTTGGGCCGAACATGCCTATCGCCAGCTTGGGTGCCGCGGGATCATCCGCGCCGATTATCGCTGGGACGATAAGACTGACCAGCTATTCATGCTTGAGGTCAATACCCAGCCGGGCATGACTGCAACATCGCTTGTGCCTGAACAGGCACATTTTGTCGGCATGTCAGGTGAAGAGCTGGTGAGTCATCTATTGGAGATTGCACAATGCGACGACTGATTGGATGGATCAAACCACAATCCCAGCCGCGCAGCCTGTCGCCGCAGACCAGCTTGTGGCGCAAGATCAAGATTGGCCTTTTATCGCTTTTTGCGGTTGCAACAACAAGCACCATTGGCATGGCGATGCTGGATCGTGAAAAGCTGGCCAACGATCTTTTGACAATGAGCGCGAATGCCGGATTGGTGTTGACCAATATTCAGGTTCGCGGCCGTGCTAATACGCCACAATCGCGCCTATTGGCAGAGTTAAATTTGCAAATCGGTACGCCAATCCTTGGCATTGATCTGCAAAATCTGCATCACAATACCAGCCAGATTGGCTGGGTTGAGGACGCCATTATTGAGCGCCGCCTTCCCGGCACGATCCATATCACCCTTCGCGAGCGTGTGCCGATCGCCCTGTTACAAAATAAAGATAAACATAAATTGATCGATCGAAGCGGCGCCATTATTGACGGAGCTGATCCAAGGCAATTCACCCATCTGCCAGTTGTTGCCGGTGACAGCGCTGCGCCGCATGCTGCCGTCATTTTGTCGATTTTGAAAACCGAACCTGAATTATTCAGCGAAGTATGGGCTGTAAGCTATCGGTCAAAACGGCGCTGGGATGTTCATCTGAAAAACGGAATGGAAGTGAGGCTTCCCGAAATTGACCCAGTATCAGCATGGTCACGTCTTGCCATGATCGATCGCAAAAAAGCCATCACCCATCGCGATCTGGCCGTCATTGATATGCGCGTGCCTCAACAATTGATTGTCGAGCCAAATATTCCGGTAAGAGGAAGGGGAAGCAAAACATGATCCTTATCAAAACCAAGGCCATTACACGGCGCCCCTTTGCAGTTCTGGACATCGGATCATCAAAAATCTGCTGCATGATTGGCGAGGCCAGCGGCGCGGGCGGGGTTCGGCTTCTTGGTCATGGAACGCATGCGTCGGCTGGCGTTAGGAGCGGCGAAGTCAGCGAATTAGAGGCGCTAAGTACCGTCATTGGCAAAACCGTTCAAGCGGCCGAGCGTGATTCTGGTATTTCGGTTACATCAGTCACCGTTGTTGCTCCAGGCGGCACACCATTTTCAAGCATCTGCAAAAAGTCGGTCAGGCTAGGTGATGCGGTGGTTCGGCGGCGTGATATCAACCGGCTAATGGCGCGTAATGACGATGGCAATATTCCGGAAAACTATCAGCCGATGCATCTTCAAACCTTGCAATATGGGCTTGATGATGTACGCGGCATTGCCGACCCCCGCGGCATGCGCGGCACCAATCTCTCTGTTGATTACACGCTAGTTTGCGGCCTTCGTACCTCGCTTGCAAATTTGCGTGAAGCGTTGGCGTTGAACCATCTCGGGACAGATAGGTTTCTGCATTCAGCCTATGCAAGCGGTCTTGCTTGCCTTAGCGCCGAAGAGCGCGATCTTGGCAGTGTCATTGTCGATATGGGCGGGGGCACAACGTCAATTGCCATCTTTATGGAAGGTAAGCTTGTTTATGTCGACACGATCAAAATTGGTGGCAACCGCGTCACCACCGACATTGCCCGCATTCTATCAACCCCGCTTGCCGATGCTGAGAGGTTAAAAGCGATCGACGGATCAGTCATGCCAACCGATATCACCGGCATTGCCCCCGACTCACTTCGCAAAGTCGTTCGGCTTGGCCGAAGTGACAATATCACCATTCCGGCGCTTGGCACGACCACCGAAGTGGCCGGTCAAACCATTGAACGCAGTTTGCTAAGTGCAATCATACGGCCTCGCATCGAAGAAATTCTGGAATTACTGCATGGCCGCATGGAACGCGCCCGCATGGAACATACCGCTGGCAGTCGTTATGCGCTGACCGGAGGTGCCAGCCAACTTACCGGTCTCGCCGATCTATTTGCCAAACAGGCAAAGAAATCAGTTGGGCTAGGCAAACCTATCGGCATTGCCGGTCTCGACGAGGATAGCAGCGGCCCCGGTTTTGCCGCCAGCATCGGCGCGCTTATCCATGTCAGCCGGATTGAGGAAAATGACCCAACAGACAGGCAGACCCGCACCATGCCACATGG
>CAJYBL010000182.1 GCA_913064995.1 uncultured Alphaproteobacteria bacterium | reverse complement strand
CCGATCAGCATGCAGCCAGCCTGACCGGCGGCAGCCCCGGCGTCTTGCACGGCAACCGCACCTATTTATTGCAGACGCCAGAGGGCCAAATTAAAGACGCGCATTCCATTTCAGCAGGCCTAGATTATCCGGGTATTGGCCCTGAGCATTCATGGCTGCATGATATTGGGCGGGTAAATTATGTCAGCGCTACAGATGAAGAAGCGTTAAGGATGTTCCAGCTTTGCTCTCGCCTTCCCTCTCTTATTCTCGCCCTTGTGTCATCCCGTGCGCTATTCTTTACCTCGTCATTTTTGCCAAAGATGGCAGCAGATAAAATTGTCGTACTGAATATGTGTGGACGCGGGGATAAAGACCTTGAAGCGGTGCTGCCCCTTCTTGACGAACGCGGCTTGCTTTAGGCGAAAGGGAGTTTATTCATGACGACCAGAATTGCACAATGTTTTGAGGCCGCAGCATCCAAAAACCGGGCAGTGCTCGGCGTATTTGTTACCGCAGGCGATCCGGATGCGCAAACTTCTGCTGCCTTGCTTGATAGCTTGGTTGAAAATGGCGCTGATTTTATCGAGCTTGGGATGCCCTTTTCCGACCCGATGGCAGATGGCCCAGCTATTCAAGCCGCCAGCATACGCGCTATCAAAGCTGGTATGACCTTGCAAAAAACCCTTGATATGGCAGCGGGTTTTCGCCAGCGCCACCCTGATACGCCGCTTATTCTGATGGGGTATTTCAACCCAATTTATATCTATGGCAATGACCGGTTCATTGCCGATTCAGTGGCGGCTGGTGTTGACGGGTTGATCATCGTTGATTTGCCACCAGAAGAAGATTCAGAACTTTGCATTCCGGCACGCGATGCTGGTTTGAATGTTGTTCGGCTAATCACCCCGACAAGCCATGATCAACGTTTGCCAGCCATTTTGGCACAGGCCAGCGGATTTGTTTATTATGTCTCGGTTACCGGCATTACCGGTATGGCAAGCGCCGCGGCGACCAGCATTTCCAACGCCTATCAGCGCATCCGCAAACAAACCGACCTTCCGATTGTAACCGGATTTGGCATCCGCACCCCTGAACAGGCCGCCGAATCAGCACGTTTAAGTGACGGCGCGGTTGTCGGGTCTGCCGTTGTCGATATCATCGCTGATGGCGTGGCAAATCCATCAAGCCCAGACGCTGCTGAAAACCGTGCGGCGATTGTCCGTAAAGTTGCCGCATTTGTCGGCGAGCTTAGTGCCGCCATACGCGCATAGGGAGATTGCAATGAATTGGATTACAAATTCTGTCCTTCCCAAAATCAAGGCATGGGTTCAGGCCGATGATGTGCCGGATAATCTGTGGATCAAATGCAGCGCCTGTAGCCAGATGATTTTTCATCGCGAATATGAACAGGCATTTAACTGCTGCGCCACATGCGGTCATCACGCCCCACTTCCGCCCAAACACCGTTTTGCCATGTTATTTGACGATGGCAAATGTGAGGTGATCTCGCTTTCGTCTATTGAAGACGATCCTTTGAAATTCCGCGATAGCAAGAAATATACTGACCGGCTTCGCGACACGCGCAACAAAACCGGCCTGAATGACGCGATTGCCGTCGCAGCAGGGCAGATCAATGGATATCCTTGCGTGATCGCTGCGTTTGATTTTCGCTTTATGGGCGGATCAATGGGACGCATGGTTGGCAATGGCATTGTTCGCGCTGCAAAAGAAGCCGTTGCCCGTAAGGGCGCGCTGATCACCGTGCCATCAACCGGCGGAGCTCGCATGCAAGAAGGTGTTTTATCACTTATGCAATTGCCACGTACCATCGCCGCTGTTGAGTTGGTTCGTAATGCAGGCCTTCCTTATTTTGTTTTACTGTCGCATCCGACAACCGGCGGCGTTACAGCATCATTTGCCATGCTTGGCGATATTCAGATTGCCGAACCAGGTGCCATCATTGGCTTTGCCGGTCGCCGCGTGATCGAAGAAACGGTTCGTGAAAAACTGCCTGAAGATTTCCAGACAGCGGAATATCTGATGGATCATGGCATGGTCGATGCCGTTGTGCCGCGCGCTGAACAGCCTGAATATATTGGCCGGCTTCTTGATTTCATGATGGGATCGAAAGACAGCAGAAAGCGCGCCTAATGCCATCGTCATCACCGGAGGCAATGGCCGCAGCCGACCGCGCCGCAGCGGCGCTTGACCGGCTGGCACGGCTACATCCAAAATTAATTGATCTTGGGCTTGATCGCAGCTTTGCCTTGTTGGAGAAGCTTGACAATCCGCATCATCATTTGCCGCCAACAATCCATGTCGCTGGCACCAATGGCAAAGGTTCAACAATTGCGTTTCTAAGAGCCATGGCTGAAGAAGCAGGACTCACGGTTCATGTCTATAGCTCGCCGCATCTATGCCGGTTTAACGAACGCATCCGGCTTGCCGGTAGGCTGATTGACGATGGTGGCCTTGCCGATTTACTGGAAGAAGTCGAAACCGCCAATGGCGACATGGCAGTGACCTTTTTCGAGATCACCACGGCGGCCGCGATGCTGGCATTTTCGCGGGTGCCTGCCGATTTATTGCTTTTGGAGACTGGGCTTGGTGGCGCGCTTGATTCGACCAATGTATTGCAAACACCGCTTGCCACAATTATCACCCCGATTGCCCAAGATCACGAGCATTTTCTTGGCACTGACTTAGGCCAGATTGCCAGTCAAAAGGCTGGAATCATGCGGGCGCAAACAGCCTGTTACTGCTCCGACCAACAGGCTGAGGCCATGCATGTTCTGATTGCGCATGCTGAAAATATCGGCGCGTCACTGCAGGTCGCAGGTCATGATTTCCATCTGGCAGAAACCGATGATGGCGGCATTCACCTATCTTGTGCAGGCGAAGATTTCTTGCTTCCGGCACCGGGGCTACGCGGCGCGCATCAGCTTGACAATGCTGGGCTGGCGGCGGCTTGCCTTTTTGATCTTGCGGCAAAAAACCGATTGCCTTTACGCGACCAAACTCAAGCGGCAAATGCGTTTGCCAGCGGCATTAAATCGGCTGTTTGGCCAGGGCGAGTGCAGCCATTGAATGACGGCCTGTTAACAGAATTATGGCCGTATCGTCCAATCTGGCTTGATGGCGCGCATAATGCCCATGGGGCGCGAGCTTTGGCCAAGACACTTGGTCAAATTGATGATGGCAAATGGAATATTATTTGCGGCGCGTTAAACACGCGCGATCCGGCTGAATTTCTCGCCCCACTTGTCGCCCTTGCCGGATCGGTTCGCTGTCTTGCCATCCCTGACCAGCCAGCCAGCCTAAGCGCCGCCGAAATGACCGCTGCCGCCTTGGCTCAGAGGCTGGACGCCACCGCCGCAACAAGCATCATAACGGCATTTGACCAGCTAGATCCCGCCTATCCGGTTACTCTTCGCGGCTCGCCTTCTCCTGCCG
>CAJYBL010000181.1 GCA_913064995.1 uncultured Alphaproteobacteria bacterium | reverse complement strand
CCTTCTCGCGGTGAAATGATTGAAATGTATGGTCTAATCCGGCCAAAAATCGCGATTCCAGTTCATGGAACCGCGCGGCATTTGCTGGCGCATGCTGCCCTGGCTGATTCCTGTCAGGTCTCGCAAACAATCCTTCCTGATAATGGCGTGTTGATCCGGCTGAATGGCGATAGGGCTGGCATCATTGATCATGTTCATACGGGGGCTTTGACCGCCGAAAAGGGCAATATCATCGAATTGCAGGCCGATATGATGCGGGCAAGGCGGCGGATGTTATGGAATGGTGTTGTTACCGCTTCGGTGATCTTGAATAAGGCAGGGGTGCTTTGCACCGTGCCAAGCATTGCGCAAAGCGGCCTTGGTGATGATGATGCTGGAAGCGACTATGTTTCGGCGGCTTCGATTGCGGTTGAAGATGCGATTGAAATTCTTGGCAAAACAGCACGGCGCAATGATGCATCGGTTGAAGATGTTGTTTCGCAGGCCGTGCGGCGGGTTGCGCGGTTAATGTTTGGCTTGCGGCCAATCGCGCAGGTTCATATCATGCGGGTAGGCGAAGAGGATTTACGAGCATGATTGGAAATATAAATCATATTGCGATTGTCGTTCCCGATCTTGATGTGGCTGCCGCGCATTGGCGCGATATGCTTGGCGCCGAGGTTAGCCAAGCGCAAACATTGCCTGAACATGGCGTGCGGATTGTGTTTGTGCGCTCGGCCAATGGTCAGGTTGAATTGATGGAGCCTTTTGGCGAAACTTCGCCAATTGCTGGATTTTTAGAGCGTAACCCCGATGGTGGCATGCATCACGTATGCTATGAGGTCGCCAATATTGACCAAGCACGCGCCAAGCTAGAGGCAAAGGGCGCGCGGGTGCTTGGTGACGGCAGTGTAAAAAATGGCGCACATGGAAACCCGGTGTTGTTTTTGCATCCAAAGGATTTCAACGGCACGCTTATCGAATTAGAACAGGTTACCGAAGGTGGGGCGCATTAGATGGATATTGTTTCAGGAATCGTGGTTTTTATTCTGCTATGGTGGTGGGTGTTTTTTATGACCTTGCCATTTGGCGTGAAGACGCCTGATTCGGTTGAGATTGGCCATGCCACATCAGCACCGGAAAAACCAATGCTTTGGCGCAAGGCGATGATTGCCACGATGATTGCATCAATCCTATTTGCCATCGTGTTTTGGGTAATTGATTCGGGCTTGCTGTCGCTCGATCAGCTGTAGGCCTTTGCCGCTATAAACGCGGTGTGCATGTTAAGGTGGCGGCACTTGCCGATTTACCGAGATAATGCGCCAGATTTTGGCCAAAAGAAAAGCAAGGCTTACGCCTTGCCTTTTTCAGTCACTGATCTTGGTGCCAGTGTTTGCTCTCCCTAAACCCGGTTTTAGCAACCTGTTGTTAAAACGTTAGGAAACTTTCATCGGCTTGTCGACATAAAATTTACGAAAACCCAACAAAACAGAAAAAAACTTTGCCTTATTGCCTTATATGCCTTGCCGGAAATAAAATCGGTTGAGTAAGTCGCACTAACTTACGCAGGCTTTGCCAGAAGTTCGATTATCTTTGTGTTTGGCCAAAAAACCATGTTATCAGACGATTATGTTAAAGGTGCTGAATTTGTCGGCTCGCCTGTTGGCATAAGGGGCAACAGAATAATGCAAAAAAAAACAATTTTTCTGGCCTCAGACCATGCTGGATGTGAGATGAAAGCCGCTGTTTGTTCGCATCTTGATGCTGCTGGATATCAAATTGTTGATCTTGGGCCGGATCAGGGGGAGTCGGTTGATTATCCTGATTATGGTGTAAAATTGGCGATGGCATTAAAAGATGACACAGCCGCGCGCGGCATTGCCATTTGCGGAAGCGGTATTGGCATTTCGATCGCGGTAAACCGGTTTTCATGGGTGCGGGCGGCGCTGGTCAATACTGCCGAAGCAGCCAGCCTGTCGCGCCAGCATAATGATGCGAATGTTTTAGCCTTGGGCGAACGGTTGATTGATCGGCCATTAGCACTTACATGTGTCCAAGCGTTTTTGGACACTGCTTTTGAAGGTGGTCGCCATCAGCGGCGGGTAGATAAATTGACCGCGATTGGTAATGATAGTTTGGAAGTGAAATAGGTTTGCAATAGTGATTAGCGGGTTTATGTGTTTATAAAGGAGATTGTTGCTGCTTAAGTCATGAGTTTGGCTAAGGTACAACATATTTTTGAGGAGACGAAAGATGGACGAATTTGGTAACGCGCAAGCTGCGATGAAAATGGACGGTTTTTTCAGCAACTCTCTGGTGAAAAGTGATCCCGAAGTGGCTGCTGCAATCGGTGATGAACTGGTGCGCCAGCAAGATCAGATCGAAATGATTGCCTCGGAAAACATTGTCAGCACTGCGGTTATGGAAGCCCAAGGGTCTGTTCTGACCAATAAATATGCCGAAGGCTATTCAGGACGTCGCTATTACGGCGGTTGCGAGCATGTTGATGTGATCGAAACATTGGCAATCGAGCGCGCGAAGAAATTGTTCAATTGTAATTTTGTCAATGTGCAACCGCATTCGGGCGCGCAAGCGAACCAAGCTGTTTTCTTGAGCTTGCTAAAGCCGGGCGACACCATCCTCGGCATGTCATTGGCAGCTGGTGGTCACCTAACACATGGCGCTGCGCCAAACCTCTCTGGTAAATGGTTCAATGCAATCCAATATGGTGTTGATGAAGCTACGGCGCAGGTGGATTTTGACGAATTACAGCGGCTTGCCCTAGAGCATAAGCCCAAAATGATCCTGGCTGGCGGTTCGGCCTATCCTCGGAGATTGGATTTTGCTGCATTCCGTGAGATTGCAGACTCGGTTGGTGCCTATTTTATGGTTGATATGGCGCATATTTCGGGTCTGGTTGCCTCTGGTGTGCATCCAAGCCCGATCGAGCATGCGCATGTCGTCACCTCGACCACGCACAAGACACTAAGGGCGTCACGCGGCGGTTTGATTTTGACCAATGATGAGGCGCTTGCAAAAAAATTCAATACAGCCGTTTTCCCTGGCTTGCAGGGCGGCCCATTGATGCATGCTATTGCTGGCAAGGCGGTTGCCTTTGGTGAGGCGCTTCGTCCTGAATTCAAAGCTTATACAAATATGGTTGTCAACAATGCACGTATTCTTGCCGAAACATTGATTTCGCGCGGTGTGTCTATCGTTTCAGGTGGTACTGATACCCATGTTGTTCTTGTTGATCTTCGGCCGAAGGGTCTGACTGGTAACGTTACCGAGCTATCGCTTGAGCATGCTGGTATCACCTGTAACAAAAACGGCATTCCGTTTGATCCGCAGCCACCGACAGTGACATCGGGTATTCGCCTTGGTACGCCTGCTGGAACAACACGCGGCTTTGGCAATAACGAATTTGTGACGATTGGTAATCTGATCGGTGATGTTCTTGATGGGTTGGCACA
>CAJYBL010000180.1 GCA_913064995.1 uncultured Alphaproteobacteria bacterium | reverse complement strand
ATTTGACCATCGGTAATCGAAATCACGTTGGTTGGAATAAAGGCAGACACGTCACCGCCTTGGGTTTCAATCACCGGCAACGCGGTCAATGAACCTGAACCATTTGCCGCATTCATTTTCGCAGCGCGCTCAAGAAGCCGTGAGTGAAGATCGAAAACATCACCAGGATAGGCTTCACGTCCTGGTGGACGACGAAGCAAAAGGCTCATCTGTCGATAGGCGACAGCTTGCTTTGACAAATCGTCAAACACAACAAGCGCATGCATGCCGTTATCACGGAAATATTCGCCCATCGCTGCGGCTGTATAAGGGGCAAGGAACTGCATTGGTGCTGGATCAGATGCGGTTGCGGCAACCACAATCGAATATTCCATCGCGCCCTGCTCTTCAAGCGAGCGAACGATCTGGGCAACTGTTGACCGCTTTTGACCAACAGCAACATAGATGCAGAACAATTTCTTGCTGTCATCCTTGCCAGATGCGTCATTAACTGCCTTCTGGTTGATGAAAGTATCAATCGCAATTGCGGTTTTACCGGTTTGACGGTCACCAATGATCAATTCACGCTGGCCACGGCCAATCGGGATCAAACTGTCAATCGCTTTCAGGCCGGTCTGCATTGGCTCATGCACGGACTGACGTGGCATAATGCCAGGGGCCTTCACTTCAACGCGGCTGCGTTTGGTGTCTTTTAGCGGGCCTTTGCCGTCAATCGGATTGCCAAGCGCATCAACAACGCGGCCAAGAAGCCCCATGCCAATCGGCGCATCCACAATCGACGCTGTCCGGCGAACAACATCGCCTTCACGGATCGAGCGGTCATCGCCAAAGATAACGATACCTACATTGTCGGATTCAAGGTTCAGCGCCATGCCTTTGACGCCGCTTTCAAATTCGACCATCTCACCAGCTTGAACTTCGTCAAGACCGTGGGCGCGGGCAATACCGTCACCGACAGAGAGCACACGACCCACCTCGGCAATTTCTGCCTCGCTACCGAAATTGGCAATTTGTTCCTTGAGGATCGCTGAAATTTCAGCGGCACGAATATCCATCACGCAATACCCTTCATGGCTGACTCCAGCCGGCTAAGTTTGGTTTTGATTGACGTGTCAATCATACGAGAGCCGATACGCACAACAAGACCGCCGATCAGTGACGGGTCTACACGCATCGAAAGAGACAATTTGTCGCTTCCGGCAAGCCGGGCGACGGTTTTTTCCACAACGGCCTTGCGGCTGTCATCAAGCGCAACGGCTGAGATGACTTCGGCGGAGACTTGACCACGACGACGGGCATGTTCTTGCTGAAATGCCTGAATGACGCGGGGTAGTGCACTTAACCGGCCATTTGCCGCCAAAGTGCCTAAAAATTTCACAGTCAGCGCGTCAGCGCCAGATTTTTCCATGATTGCAATGATCGCTGCCTGCTGTTCGCCGCGCGATAGAATGGGTGATTCGACAAGCTTTTTCAGATCTTGGCTTTCACCAAGCATGGCGCCAAGGCTGCCAAGCTCATCATGGATGGAATCAACTTTGTTGCTGTCGACAGCCAACGCATAAAGCGCGCCGGCATACCGCCCTGCAAGACCTGTAGCGCCTGAACTCACCGACTAAACCCTCATCCTGAAAAAAATTCGATTTTTTAGGTGCACCCTCAGTTGCACGCTTGCGCGCTTTAACCAGTTGTGACGGGTGGTTGCTATCATAGCCATGGCCGAAAGGCAAGCAGTCAGGCTATGAAAATTTGATGAAATTGCGATGTTTAGTTGTGACAAGCAAAACCACTAAGCCTACAGAAAACTGTAGGGGTCAATGTCGATCTGCATCCGAACCGATGACGGCAGTTTGATTGAGCCTAGCCAGCCTTGCAAAATATGCTGAATATTCACGCTCTTATCGGCACGAATCAGCAATCTGGCGCGGTGTTTTCCCTTTAAAAACCCAATTGGCGCAATCGCTGGCCCATAGATTTGCACCGAGTCAAAATGCGGGCGCGTCGGAGCGAGCTTGCGGATTGCCTCAAAAAGCCGGTCTTCATGTGGTGACGCTATGATAATGGCCGCTAATTGGCCAAAGGGCGGCATTCCGGCGGCTTGCCGCGCGGCGGCCTCTTGTGCCAAAAACGCATCCCGATCACCAGCAATCAGGCTTACCAGAACCGGATTCTCAGGTTCTAATGTTTGCAGCATTGCAGCACCTGGCCGCGATTCGCGTCCGGCACGCCCAGCGACCTGACTCAGCATTTGAAAGGTACGCTCAGCCGCGCGTAAATCACCGCCAGCAAGCCCAAGATCAGCGTCAACAACACCAACAAGCGTCAATTGTGGGAAATGGTGACCCTTGGCGGCCATTTGCGTGCCAATAATGATATCAACCTCGCCATCACTTATCGATTGAATAAACACCTCGGCAGCTTTTGGCGTGCCAACCGTATCACTCGACAGCAGTGCAAACCGCGCTCCCGGAAATCTTATCAATACTTCTTCAGCAAGCCGTTCAACCCCGGGACCACAAGCTTGCATCTGATCTTTTGCCCCGCAGGACTTACAATCATTGCTTGGTCGCGATTCATGACCGCAATGGTGACAGCGCAGGCGACCTGCCAGCCGATGCGCCACCATCCATGAATCGCAATTGGGGCAGGTGACCTTGGTACCACAAGCACCACATAAGGTAAGCGGCGCATAGCCGCGCCGGTTCAAGAATAACAGGCTTTGTTCACCAACTTTTAGCCGCGACTCGATCGCCTCAACAAGCGGCGGGGCAAGCCATCGCCCCCGTTCGGGCGGTGTGGCGCGAAGATCAATTGCCGAAATATTGGGAAGCTGGGCGCCGTGAACGCGTTTTGGCAAGGCCAGATAATCATAACGTGGCTGTGATCCAGTTTTACCAGCATTCACCCAGCTTTCCAGCGATGGGGTCGCGCTTGCCAGCACCACCGGCACATTATCTAAACGGCCGCGCAAAACCGCCATGTCGCGGGCTTGATAAATCACCTGATCTTCCTGTTTGAAGGCATGTTCATGCTCTTCATCAACAATGATCAGCCCAAGCCGCGAAAATGGTAAAAACAACGCCGATCGCGCCCCAACCACAACCGATGCCCTTGCTTGCAATACAAATCGCCATGATTTGCGTTTTTGCGCGGCTGATATATCCGAATGCCATTCCACTGGCGGTACACCAAAACGGTTGGTAAACCGGGCCCGCCACGCCGCCGATAAAGCAATTTCAGGAAGCAGAATCAAAACTTGCTGGCCTGCGGCAATCGCCGCTTCAACCGCCTCGAAATAAACCTCGGTCTTACCCGATCCGGTAACCCCGTCAAGAAGGCAGGCCTGAAAACCATAGCCAACTGTGCCGCGCAAATGAGCGGCGACTTGTTGTTGATCCGATGTCAAGGTGACATGATCAAGATCATGCCGTGGCAAAGGCGGCGGTTGATCGGCCGAGACCAATTTGACCTT
>CAJYBL010000179.1 GCA_913064995.1 uncultured Alphaproteobacteria bacterium | reverse complement strand
GAAAGTGCTGGAACTGTCGGTTTATGATGGCATTCCGCATCTTTTAAGTCCGGTTGTGACTGATCCGTCAAAGGCAGTTACCGCGTTGAAATGGGCGGTTCGCGAAATGGAAAACCGCTATCGCAATATGGCCAAAATGGGGGTTCGCAATATTGGCGGTTATAATGACCGTCTTGCCGAAGCTCGCGCCAAGGCCGAAGTTTTGACAAGGCGCGTTCAAACTGGCTTTGATCCTGAAACTGGCAAACCGATCCATGAAGAAGAAATCCTCGATTTGGCGCCACTTCCATTCATTGTGGTGCTGATTGATGAAGTGGCCGATCTGATGCTTGTTGCGGGCAAGGAAATCGAAGGGGCGGTTCAGCGTTTGGCGCAAATGGCGCGGGCGGCGGGAATCCATGTCATCATGGCAACCCAGCGCCCGTCAGTCGATGTGATTACCGGCACAATCAAGGCGAATTTTCCAACAAGAATAAGCTTTCAGGTCACGTCGCGGATCGACAGCCGCACAATCCTTGGCGAACAGGGCGCCGAACAGCTTCTTGGTCGGGGTGATATGCTGTTTATGGAAGGTGGCGGCAGGGTTGTTCGCGTGCATGGCCCGTTTGTCGATGATGGCGAGGTTGAAGCTGTTGCTAATTTCCTGCGCCAGCAAGGTGAGCCTGAATATGATGACCGCGTTGTTGAAGAGGTCGAAATTGGCGGCGATGGTGCTGGTGATGGGGCGGTGCCAAGCAATGGAGGCAGCCTTTATGAACAAGCAGTGGCGTTGGTCGTTCGTGAACAAAAAGCATCAACAAGCTTTGTTCAGCGGCATTTGAAAATTGGCTATAACCGCGCCGCAACGATCATTGAAGAAATGGAAAGCAACGGCATTATTTCAGCGGCGAATCATGTTGGCAAACGCGATGTCCTGCTAACCGATAATGAAAATGGCGGCCTGTAATGCCAATCATCATAAAACGGCAAAATCTACAATCATGGCTAGCGGCACTGATCATGAAACTTATGATGACGAAAGGGCGAATCACGGTTTTCGGGTCAAGGGTGATGTTCCTTGTCAGCTTGCCCATCATGCTGGTCTCGATGCCCTTGATGGCCAATGATGATGTGATGCGCGCCGAAACATGGTTTAACAAGATCAGAACGATTTCAGCCGATTTTGTGCAGGTCGCGTCAGATGGCACCAGCGCCGAGGGCAAATTAGCATTTCGCCGTCCATCACGCATGAAAATTACCTATGGCAAAGGCGATGAATTGCAGCTGATCACCAGCAGTATCTGGCTTCATGTTGACCGTCCAGATGAACGCCTGCTGACAAGCTACCCAATTTCTGAAACCCCGCTTTCGCTTATTCTGGCGGATAAGGTCTCGCTTAGGCTTGATGGATATGAAACGCGTATTTTGCCGTCGATTGCTGGCATTGTGCGGATTCAAATTGGTAAAGACGGTGGCGAAGGCGCTGGCCGTTTGACCCTTGAATTTTCCGAAAAACCATTTCAGTTCCGGCGCTGGATCGTGCTTGATGCGGCTGGCATTGAAACCAGTGTGACATTGCAAAATATTGTTTATGACCAGCCCATCGCCAATGAGGTTTTTCGCCTTCCCGAATATTCTGATGGAAATTAACCCACCTTTTTTGCGGCCAACAAATTTTGGCTGGCACTGCGGTGGCAGTGATTAAACCGCCACTTTGAGGAGCCATTCAAAATGAAAATCGCAACTTGGAACATCAATAGCGTTCGGCTTCGCCTTGAGACAGTGCTGGTATTTTTGCAGCAGGCCGATATTGATGTGTTATGTCTTCAAGAAACCAAAACCCAAGATATGCATTTTCCAGCCGAAGCGTTTGCTGCGGCAGGCTGGCCGCATCAGGCCATTCGCGGTGAGAAAAGCTATAATGGTGTTGCGATTATTGCGCGCCAGCCCTTGGCCAAAATCGACCATATGGAATGGACAGGCAAATCCGATTGTCGTCATATCTGGGCAATGACCAATGATGGCATTGGCATCCATAATTTTTATGTTCCGGCTGGCGGTGACGTTCCGGATATTGAGGCAAATCCGAAATTTGCCCATAAGCTGCAATTCATTGACGAGATGACAAGCCATTTCAGCGCAAATCAGCCAAAGGCTGAAATTTTGGTTGGCGATTTGTACCAGTTAAGTAAGCTGACGCTAAACTGGCTTCTATTCTTGAGTAGAATTTTGTCTATCTCTGCGAACCAATTAACTCCTTTCTTGTCGGTAAGAAGTATATGATTTGTTCTGGTGAAATTTTAGCTACATTAGCGGTTTCGGATGTGTATGTGCTTGTTGCGTCACATTTCTGTTTTGATACAGGTTTGTCAGTATCCGGCATGCGGATTACGTCATTAGTTTTAGGTATCTTTTCGGAAACGCAGCAGTTGCACGTAGTTTTCACGAAACCGAATGGTTGTTTTAGATCGGCCATGTTGATATGATCCGGTTTAGTTGTAGGCATGAGAGGATTATATACCCCATTATTAGCCCCTGGCGAATTATTCGCGGTGATAGCTGTGGGCATGCAAGGCTTATTTACCCCACTATTACCCGCTGGCAAATTATTCGCGATGTTGCTACTGGCGCGTCTTGCGCTTTCGGTACGCAGTTGCGTATGTGGAACAGACCGTGTTTTATTAAACGATGAATCATCCAATGTACATCCTGGTATCGACTCTTTGTCATTTCTCTTCGCTATTTTGAGCAAAGTGGATTCGTACTTTCGGATAATGGCTTCAAGATCTGATTTGGCTTGCTTCTTTCGTGCAATTATATTACGAACAGCCTGTGACTTGGTTAAGGGCTGGAATGGAGTATCAGTCTCGTTGTTTGAATCATTCTGGCACGGCGTGGTCCGTCATTTTTCGGATCCGCTGCTGGAGTCTTGCACTTCATTGTCCGATCCCCCCGTTTCGTTAAACCCTTCATTTTCATCAGGTCTTGTGGGGGTAGCATCCGAGACTGGCATTGTCGAATTATTAGTCTTGATTTGCTTGGACTGAGTTAAGTGCGATTTGAAGGTTGAGTTAAGTTTGGGATTCTCCTTATGATGAATCTTCCACGTACTCTCTGCCTTCTCAAATGCGAACTGGGAGAACTTTGGTCCTCGCAGTGCGCTGGGTTCCTTCAAGTTAGTGTAATGCTTGGTCATACGCTTGAGGAATTTCTTATTGACGTAAGGTGTCAATTCGTCGATTGTGATTTCGGATCCACGAAGGTTCAAAACATGTCTGCGAACATCCTGTGGGATGTATGTTTTGGGCTTTCGGAATATGATTGCCCAGGCTGCGTTAGGGCAGAACGTGGGATGGTGTCCTACATCCCTGCAGAAAATGCAGGTGTGGTTATTGTTCGTGCAGTCGCCTTCCTGTGGTAGGTAAGGCCAGTGCCTAGGAGAAAAAGATCTCAGGTTGTGCTTTTCGTTGGCGTCTGGAAGCAGTGTTTTCCAGAACTCCATACTGAT
>CAJYBL010000178.1 GCA_913064995.1 uncultured Alphaproteobacteria bacterium | reverse complement strand
CTGGCATGGCTGGGGTTTTATTTATCGTCCGGCCCGGCGGGATTGAGTTTCAGGTCGAAACCTTGTTTGTTGTGATGTCGGCCTTCAGCTATGCTACCTTTCAGATATGGACAAGACGCCTAAAATCGGTTGGCAATCTGTCGGGAATGGTTGCGGTTCAACATATTTGCTATTTAACGGTTGGCGTGGTGTTCATGCTGGTGAATGTGATCTGGCCGATTGATCAATCGGGCAATCCGACAGTTGATTTTTTGCTTCGCGCGCCATCATTGATGTCTCTGACTAACCTTGGCTATTTGGTGATTTGCAGCTTTTCGGTTTTGCTGTTGTCCTATGCATCATCCAATGCTTACCGTTCGGTCGAGGCATCGGTAATTGCGCCATTTGAATATGTCGCGATTCCATTTGGAGTTTTCTGGGGTGTTGTGATCTGGGATGAATGGCCGGATCAGATGGCCATGATTGGGATAACACTCATTCTGGCGGGTGGGCTTTACACGCTTTATCGTGAAAATGTCCAATCCATTGACGTGATTACGTCAAGCCCGATGCCAGCAACCGCCGCGATTGCAGAGCCAGCAGCTGCTTCACCGCAAGCTTTGGATGCAAAAGAGCTAAATCAAAAAGAATAAGCCCGTAAAAAGTGATGGCGGCGGCGCCTAGTCGGTTTTGCCTCCTTTCCAGACGCCGGTATCTTTCAGCTTTTCGGCAACTTCGGCGGGCATGTAATTTTCGTCATGTTTTGCTAAAACATTGGTTGCAATAAATTGACCATTGGCAAGTGCCCCCTCGGCAACGACGCCTTGGCCTTCGCGAAACAGGCTTGGCAATGCATTGTCATAGCGAACGCTAATTTCGGTTGTACCATCGGTCACTGTGAAAACAGATTGCAATCCGTTGATCGCAACGCTGCCATCTTTGACCAGCCCACCAAGCCGCAAAGCCTGCCCCGCCTTTGTTCCTGAGGTGGTGATTTCGGTTGGCGTATAGAAAAAAACAATATTGTCGCGAAGCGCGCCAAGCACAAGCATGGCCGAAATTCCAACCAATGCTGCGATCACCGCGATGATTGATAACCGTTTGGCTTTGGGTGACATGGACGCCTCGTTGATGCGTATCATCAGGGATTTGATAACGCTGCTTACCAGAAGATTATGAAGATGCAATAGTTTGCCGAAAATTTTGGGTCGCGGCAAGACAGCGCAGGTTATTGTGTCACGCCGCCAAACACTGTAAACATGTCTTGCTAATTTAGTGAGCGTAGCGAGGATTTTATGAAAAATTATGTTTTTATCGCCGCAGCGGCGGCAGGGCTTCTTTTGGCAGCTCCGGCACAGGCTGGTGATGCAGCTGCGGGTGAAAAAGTATTCAAGAAATGTAAAGCCTGTCATTACGTTGATCGGGAAAAAAACAAATCTGGCCCGCATTTGGTGAACATCGTTGGCCGTGCAGCTGGTGCGGTTGAAGGGTTCAAATATTCCAAAGCGATGGCCGGATCAGGTCTGGTTTGGGATGAGGCAACTTTGACCGGTTTCCTTGCCAAACCGAAAAAATACCTAAAAGGCACCAAAATGTCGTTTGCTGGTCTGAAAAAAGAATCTGACATTGCCAACGTGATTGCCTATCTAAAGTCAACAAAATAACCTGACACCCTCTTGGGTGGGGGCTCCCATTTAGGTTTGTTGCGGGCTATGGCCCTGTTTAGAGGTTAATACGGCGAATATATCATGGATTTGATGAACAAATATCCGCGCTTGTCGGATCTGAAAAAGCCTGCGTCAAAACGCATCCCAAAATTTGTGTTTGCTTATCTTGACTCAGGAACAGGCCATGATCGCGCCAAAGATGAAAACAGGGCCTTTCTCGACTCGATCGAACTGACGCCCCAATTTATGCGGGGGCGGGTCGATCCCGATCTGACAACCAAGCTTGGCAAGAATACATTCAAAGCGCCATTTGGTGTCGCGCCCATTGGCCTGTCATCCTTGATCTGGCCCGGGGCGGAATCAATTATTGGCCGCACCGCCAAAAAACATGGTTTTCCCTATACGCTAAGCACGGTGGCCGGTGAATCAATCGAAATGATCGCCGAATCCGCGGGTGAAATGGGCTGGTTTCAGCTTTATGCCCCGCGTGATCGCGATTTGATGCGTGATTTACTTCGGCGCGCCAAAGGCTGTGGCTACACAACTTTGGTTGTGACCGCCGATGTGCCATCACCAAGCCGCCGTGAACGTATGCGGATTGCCGGCGCACCGCTTGGCAGCCGCGGTAATTCGGCCTTTTCGCCGCGCGTTATCTGGCAAAGCATGCTTCGTCCGGAATGGGCAGTGCGGACCTTGCTGAATGGCGGGGCACGCTTTCGCAATATGGAACCCTATGCCAAGAATAATGGGACGATGGGCATCACCAAATTCATTGGTGATCAGCTAAACGGCTCGCTTGATTGGGACTATCTTGCTGAAATTCGTGCCGAATGGGATGGCGAAATCTATCTCAAAGGGGTTCTTCATGGGCAAGATGCGGCGCGGGCGGTCAAGCTTGGCATCGATGGGATTGTTGTTTCAAATCATGGCGGCCGCCAATTAGATGCGGCACCACCACCTTTGGCACAGCTATCAGCCATTCGCGCTGCGGTTGGCAAAGATATGCCGCTGATTGTCGATAGTGGCATCATGTCGGGGCTTGATATTGTGCGGGTGTTGTCGGCAGGAGCTGATTTTGCGCTTGTTGGCCGTGGGTTCATGTATGCCGTTGCCGCGCTTGGTAATAAGGGCGGCGAACATGCGGCCTCAATCCTTTTAGAAGAAGTGCGCGATGTAATGGCCCAGCTTGGCCTGCTGTCGATTGATGAGGTTAAGCGGCTTGGAAATGGCTAGCCGCGGCTCGTTTATTTTCAGCGCAAGAATGGTGATGTGATGCTGTCTTTGGGTCTGCAACGGATATTTTCTAGTGTTTTTATGGTTCTGATGATGCTGTCACCGGCGATGGCATCTGATCTTATGTTTGGGGCGCTACAATTTCGCGCGACGATCGGATCAATGCCAAGCAGCGCCGCCTATCTTTCGATCACAAATCATGGTGTTACGGCTGACCGGTTGTTGGCTGTTGAAAGCAGCCTTGCACGCAAAACCGAACTTCACACAATGGACGTTACAAATGGCGTTATGAAAATGCGGCAGATTGACGACGGTATTGCAATTCCATCTGGCAAGACGATCCAGCTGGCACCAGGTGGGTTTCATGTGATGCTGATCGGTTTGAAAGCGCCGTTGAATGCTGATGAAAATTATCAAGTGACTTTAACGTTTGAAAAGGCAGGAAAAGTTAACCTGACCGGTCTTGCCAAACGCCCCGCAGATTTGAAAATGCCAGACGCGCATTCACCAGACGCGCATTCACCAGACGCGCATTCATCTTCAACACATTCAATGGATATGCTGAAAAGCAACTAGCATAGCCATCATGCGCACAGCCATCAGCCTAGAAGATGCCTGCATCTAATCCAGCCGCCACGCCAAGGCATAGATCCCTAACCTGCTCGCAACAAGCGTCCTTCCAATCGCCATGCAGGATTAAAGGTTCCGC
>CAJYBL010000177.1 GCA_913064995.1 uncultured Alphaproteobacteria bacterium | reverse complement strand
TTTCAACCTTGCGGTTAGCGTCTAGTGCTGTTTTCAAAAAGGGGAAAGCCAAAACAGGTTTATTCACAGCGAGAGCTAACAAACCTAAGTTATGATTTGCATCAGGATTTTTAGGATGGGATCTCAATACAGCCCGATAAAATTTTTCGGCCCCTTGAAAGTCCTTTTTATTATGTGCTGCAATAGCTTGTTGCAGGAGTTGGCTAACTGTTGGGAGCAATTCAAAACCTCACAATTTATCTGGATGAACTGTCAATTATCGAGCTATTGTTTTTTTTCATTGTTTTATGTGGGCGTCAAAATTTTTTCATTAATTGATTGAAACGCCGTGTTCAATGACAAGATCAGCAAAATTAGAAAATAATCTTTGCCAGTAAAGACGACAAGATCGCATCCAACTCTTCTTTATCTGCCAAAATATGAAAGTCTGGATTTTTTGGGGCTTCATATGGACTATCAATGCCAGTAAAATTTGATAATTCACCATTGCGCGCTTTTTTGTAAAGGCCTTTTGGATCACGAGACTCAGCAATCGCCAAGGGTAAGTCTACAAAGATTTCCACAAACTCATCTGTTTCAAACAAGGCTCTAGCCATACGGCGGTCAGCTTCAAAAGGGGAGATGAATGCTGTCAGAACAACAATCCCAGCATCAACCATCAGCTTTGCAACTTCACCAACTCGGCGAATATTTTCGATACGGTCAGCCTCAGAAAATCCTAAATCCTTGTTTAATCCAGTTCGGATGTTATCACCATCCAGTAGATAAGTCCGAATACCTTTTTTATGAAGCTCTTTTTCTAGCGCGTTTGCAATCGTTGACTTACCGGAGCCCGAAATGCCGGTGAACCAAATCACTTTGCTTTGATGACCATTTAAAATCTTGCGGGCTGGTTTATCGATATCCATTTTGTGCAAACGCAACATTTTTTTACCTATGGTTTGAACGCGACAACCGGTGCACCGCCTGCAACCCACCCAACAATGCCTTCACTAAGATGGGTGACATCACTGTAACCAAGCTGGCTGACAAGCGCATTGCCGATAACACCGGTTCGGTTTCCAGTTCGGCAGTAAAGCATGACTGGCGTTTCTGGCGTTGGCACGATGGCGGTAAATTTCGCCTGAAATTCCGGATGCAACTCCCCTGATTGGGTAAAGGCGGTAATGGTATGCGCGCCTTCGATGATTCCGGTTTCTACCCATTCTTCAGCGCGGCGGATATCAATCACCACAACGCCATTTTTCTGCGCTACTTTTAAATCAGCAGCTGTGGCATCAGCCAGTTTCGGCAGTATGGTGACAGCAACCAGTTCGACATCAAAAACCAATGTTGCATTTGGCGGGATTACCCCGCCGGCACCCGCCGCGCCATAGCCAAGCTCTGGAGGGATTGTCAAAATCCGCTTTTCACCAATCTTCATGCCGGCAATACCCCGTTCCCAGCCCGGAATGACCTGTCCACTGCCAAGGGTAAAGCTAAACGGCGTGCCGCGTTTTTGTGAATCATCAAAAATGGTGCCATCGGTCAGGCGTCCTTGATAATGCACTGATACCTGCATCCCGTTCTTGGCTGTTTCACCATCGCCTTCGGCAATGACCTCAAATGATAAATCGGCCGCGTTCACACTAACCCCCAAAAATAAACATACCGGCAAAAAGGCAAGAACTCGTCCAAGGCTTTTGGTCCAGTAAAGAATTTTCATCAATTTTTTAAACCCTTCATAATTGGTGATAACCCCTAATAGCCAATCGCGCATCCATCTTTGCGCGGATCAGACCCAGCGTGTAGCAGGTTAGTATTCCAATCAATAAAAATTGCCTGCGACCCTCCAATCGGCTTTTCCGCTGGCTGGATATTATGGCCGAGCAAGCGAAGCCCATCACGCAATTCATCACTAATAGGCTCTTCAACCTCGACAACATCGCTAAAGGGATCAGGCATAAAGCGTGGCATATCCTGCGCTTCTTGAATATCCATCCCATAGTCGAAAATACGGGTCAAAAACTGCATATGGCCAAAGGCCTGATATTCACCACCCATCACACCAAATGGCATAACCGTTTTACCGTCTTTGGTGGCCATACCCGGAATGATCGTATGAAGCGGGCGTTTGCCGGGTTCGATACAATTTGGATGGCCAGGCTTTAAAACAAATCCCTGTCCACGATTTTGCAGAATAATGCCTGATTTTGGCGCAACATATCCGGCGCCAAAATTATGAAACACTGTATTGATTAGGCTACAGGCATTGCGATCTTTATCAACCACTGAAATATAAACCGTGCTTTTATGGCGTGGCAGGCTGGTTTCTGGCAAATCTTCGAGCGCCTTTTGCGGATTGATCTGCGCCCGAATAGCCGCAGCATGATCAGCACTCAAAAGATCATCAACCGGAACATCACAAAAAGCCGGATCAGCAAGATAGAGCGACCGGTCACGATACGCGAGACGCCCAGCTTCGATTTCATGATGCATGCGTTCAAGTGAAATCGGGTGATCACCAAATTTATCAACACCCGACATGATGTTCAGCAATAAAAGCGCAATCACACCTTGTCCATTTGGTGGGCATTCCCAGATATCATAGCCTCTGAAATTAGTTTTGATCGGCGTCACATATTCAGCAATAGCTGCATCAAAATCAGCCGCCGAATGCAGCCCACCCAAAGATTGCAATTTGCCAAGAATATCATCGGCAACCCAGCCTTTGTAAAATCCATCACGGCCATGTTTGGCAATTTCTTCCATTGCTTTGGCCAGATTCGGATTGGAAAACCGATCACCCATTTTGTAGCTTTCGCCGTCACGAAGATACAGCGCACTGGCATCAGCATCACCTTTGATCAAATTAGCGCTGGCTTTAAAATCAGCGGCAACACGCGGGCCAATGGCAAAGCCATCACGCGCATATTTAATCGCTGGCTGCAATAGATCGCCAAGCGGGCGTGACCCGTAATCACGGTTCAATTGCACCCAAGCATCAACCGCGGTTGGCACGGTAACCGCATGCGGCGATTGCTGTGGAATTTCGTGAATGCCCTGTTTGATCAGCCATTCGGCGCTAAGCCCCATCGGCGCGCGGCCAGATCCGTTCAGCGCAATCACCTTGTCACTTCCGCCTTCAGAATAAAGGCAAAAACAATCGCCACCAATGCCGGTTGATTCAGGCTCAACAACCGCCTGAACAGCACAAGCAGCAAGAGCAGCATCCATCGCATTGCCACTATTTTGTAGAATATTCACTGCGGCTTGTGTTGACAGGGGATGAGAGGTGCTTGCCATGCCTTCAGGGGCAAGAACCGGTGACCGACCCGGCTGTTGTAAACTACGCATGAGAAGACCTTTTCACTGAATCAAAAACAAATTCAGTATGAAGATGACGGCAGTTTTAAAATTATTGTTGCCCATCAAGACCCAGGTCTACCGAACTGGCTGGATACTGAGGGTCGGCCAACAGGTAATATGTATTGGCGGTTTGTGTTCCCGACTGAGGACCCACAGGCACCTACAACGCGGGTGGTGAAACTTTCAGAACTGGCGAAGTCAGCGATTATAAATGTACCGAAGGGATGATGGATGAATCAGTGCTGCCAAGGCCAAGG
>CAJYBL010000176.1 GCA_913064995.1 uncultured Alphaproteobacteria bacterium | reverse complement strand
TTTGAGACCGACTGGACGCAGATTGAAAACTCGGATAACCATCAGCTGTTGGCCACGTTATCAATGATCTGTCCTTTTGAAGTTGCCGAAAAACAGGCGCTTTTAGAAGCTGATTCAATGGCAAAACGCGCCGATCTATTAATTGCCATGATGGAAATGGCATTGCATGACGAAACCGGAGGCAATGATGCACGACACTGACTCTGTGGCGGATTATGAAATTGATCCACAGCTTCTTGAAGTGCTAGTTTGCCCTTTGACGCGCGGCCCTTTGACCTATGATCGTGTAAATCATGAATTGATTAGCCATCAGGCGCGCAAAGCCTATCCGGTTCGCGCTGGTGTGCCAATTATGCTTGGCGATGAAGCGCGTGATCTTGGCGTAGATGAATAGGTTTTTGGCCGCTCAATACGGCCAAAACTGAATATCACGATTGACGATCAAGTTTAAATTCTAGGAGATTGAACCGCATGACCACCTCACCTCCGCAAACACCATCACAAGATGCCTGGCCTGAGGAAATTCGTCTGTCAAAAGCCAAGGATCGGTTGGAAATCAGCTTTGACGATGGCGCGCAATTTTCGCTATCAGCCGAATTATTGCGCGTTGAATCACCATCGGCCGAGGTGCAGGGTCATGGCGCTGGTCAGAAAACCACGCCAGCGGGAAAACAAGATATCCTGATTAGCAGCATTGAACCGGTTGGCAATTATGCAATCCGTCTTGGGTTTAGCGACGGGCATAATACCGGCCTTTTTAGCTGGGGTCTGCTTTATGATTATGCGCTTCGCCAAGATCAGTTGATGGCTGATTATCTGGCACGCCTTGCCAGTGACGGTGCGCGCCGCAATTAGGCTCAAGAATTTGGACACCGTAATTTGGGCACGATTACGTGGGCAAGCGCCCTTCAAGAAGATTGGCGCGCGCCAGATGACCGCCCATTGCGCTTTTCTGAAAAAATGATTTTACCGGACTGGCATTGACCAGCCCCATACCCGCGCCAGTGAATTTGGCAATGGCTGGCTGAAATGACATAAGCTGGTTCAGCCCGCTTGTCATGGCTGTCATGGCGGTGACTTCGAGTTTGCGTCCGGCAAGATAATCAGTTTCAACCGACCGGTGACCAGCGCCAAGCCCGCGTGCGCTGGCGCGGGCAAGACAATCGGCAAGAACCGCCGCATCACCAAGCGCCAGATTATACCCCTGACCGGCAAGCGGGTGGATCGCATGACTGGCATCGCCTGCCAGAACCAGATGTGAGCCGGTCATTTTGCGGCTAATTGTTGGCTTTAACGGCCAGCCAAGACGCGGCCCGTCAAGCTGCAACCCGCCAAGCGTTTCACCAAAAGCGGCCAATATTGCATTGGCAAAATAGGCTTCATCAAGCGCCATAAAATGATCGGCATCGGCCTTTGGTAACGTCCAGACAAGCGAAGCCCGAAACGGGCCATGCGGCATCAACGCCAATGGCCCGCTTGGCAAAAACCGCTGATAGGCAATATTGGCATGATCGCGTTCAAGCGTCAGATTGGCAACAATGGCGGTTTGCCGATGTGGTTCAGCCAAGCTGCGGATGCCGGCAAAATCGCGCAATTTGCTTTTCGCGCCATCACAAGCAACAACCAGCTGGCACGTCAAATCGGGCTGGTTGGCAAATTGCAATCGGGCAAGATCACCTGCCCCGTCAAAGCTTGTCACCTCGGCGTCTGTGATATGGGAAATTGACCGCGTTGCCATCACCGCATACAGGGCGTCAAGAAGCTGGTCATTGGCCACAACATAGGCCATTGGCTGGTCAGAATTATGCCAATCAAGGTTGAATTCAGGTCGTTGACGCCGCGCAAGCCTGCCTTGGCGCGGTGCGCCATTGGCAATTTTGATGCGGGTGATTGGGGTTGCCATATCGCCAATAAGCGGCCAGACGCCAAGCGTCTCAAGCATGGTTTTGCCAGCGGCGTGAATGGTGGTGGTACGATGATCACCGCTTGCGGTTTTGCGGGTGCTTGATGTGGAATCTGGTGATTCGGTGTGGGCTGTTTTGGTATTGACTGAATGGGGCTGTGCTGGGGTGCGGTCAACAAGCGCAATAGCTGGTGCTGCGGCCGATCCATAGCCGCCATAAGACAGCGCCAATGCCATCATCAACCCGGTCAGCCCACCGCCAACAACAATCACTTCATAATGTGTCTGATCGGTCATTTGCGTCCATCCGTCTTTGCCATAAAATGGCGATCCATCACTTGTTTGGCAAGCTGATCCAGATCACCCCGATCAAAAAGATAGGCGGCCATGCCAGCCCGCTTTCCAGCCTCAACATCGCTATCACGATCGCCAATCATCACTGAGGCACCAAGGTCAATTTGCCATTTTTGTGCAAGATCAAACAGCAATCCCGGTTCGGGTTTGCGGCAACGACACGCCGCCGCCATTGCCGGATCAGGCGAAAGCGGATGATGGGGACAAAAGGCAATATCGGTAATGGCACCGCCGGCCTTTTCGGCAGCATCAATCAGATGATGATTGAATTTATGCATATCGCTTTCGGTAAAGATGCCGCGTCCAATGCCGCCTTGATTGGTCACGATAAATACCGGCAATCCGGCCTGATGAAACCGCTTTAATGCCGCCACCGCACCGGTGATCCAGGCAAATTTTTCAATCTCAAAAATATAGCCATCATCATGGATCAGCGTATTGTCGCGATCAAGAAAAATGGCTGGCTTTTGCGGCATGGGGGCGTGATCCTTTTCAAGGCAAGATGGTGCGCTGGCACCAGATTACCCATCACAATCAATTTGGTTGAAAGTAGTTTACTGAAATTGGTCTATTTTGCTAGTGAGTAACATCATCGCAGCCATTGCCCCAGCGCAAGGCATGCGCTACCAATGAGGGCGAGACAACCAATTGGCGAGCCAAGCTGTCTTTTTGACCAAGCCGTTCATTTGATATGGTGAAAAAATCCATGAAACTTAATCCAGCGCATGCCATTTTTGACGGCAATATGTTTGTCCAGCTTCGCGGGCTTCTTGAATCAGTAACGCCGCCAGCAAATCTGCACGTTCTTGATATGTCGATTGGCGAGCCACAACAGCCGCCAGCCGCCCTGTTGATCGACAGTGTATCGCGTCATAATGACCAATGGCAATTCTATCCAAAGGCAACGGGAAGCGCGCGGTTTACCGCAGCGATTGAAGGCTATATTGCGCGGCGTTGGCCCGAAGCGGCAGGGCTTGCCGATGCAAGCCAAATCATTCCGGTTCCCGGAACGCGCGAGCCACTTCATTTGCTTGGCCATCTGGTAACAGCAAGCAAGCCCAACGCCGCCGCGCTGGTGACCAATCCCTTTTACCACGCATGGCGCGCCGGTGCGCTTGCCAGTGGTGGCGAGACGATCTGGCTGAACAGCGGTGCCAATCAGAATTTTCTTCCCGATCTTCATGCGGTTGCATCTGCCGATCTTGACCGCGCCAGCATTCTCTATCTGTGCAGCCCAACAAATCCGCAAGGCAGCGTTATGGATATGGATTATCTGGTCGATGTAATCCGGCTTGCCCGCAAACATGATTTTTTGCTGGTGATGGATGAATGCTATGCCGATATTTGGCGAGGCAGTCCGCCAA
>CAJYBL010000175.1 GCA_913064995.1 uncultured Alphaproteobacteria bacterium | reverse complement strand
GGGCCTAACATATATCGATGGTGATGAGGGTATTTTGCTACATCGCGGCTACGCTATCGAAGAGCTTGCCGAAAAAGCCGATTTTCTAGAGCTGGCATATTTGCTGCTTGAGGGCGAATTACCAAAGCCTGATGAGAAAGAAGAATTCGATACCGCAATCACACGCCACACAATGGTGCATGAACAGCTATCTATCTTTCTTCGCGGCTTTCGCCGTGACGCGCATCCAATGTCCATTCTTTGTGGTGCTACCGGCGCGCTTTCGGCTTTTTACCATGATTCGACCGATATTCATGACCCCATGCAGCGCATGATTGCATCTCGGCGTCTAATCGCCAAAATGCCAACCTTGGCATCAATGGCCTTTAAATATTCGCTTGGACAGCCATTTAACTATCCACGCAACAATCTGAACTATGCTGAAAACTTCCTGCATATGTGTTTTGCCGTACCTGCCGAAGATTATCATGTCGACCCTATTCTGGCCGATGCGATGAACAAAATCTTTATTCTTCATGCTGATCATGAACAGAATGCGTCAACCTCGACGGTGCGTCTTGCCGGCTCATCAGGGGCAAACCCATTTGCCTGTGTTGCCGCGGGCATTGCCTGTTTATGGGGGCCTGCTCATGGCGGTGCGAACGAAGCTGTTTTGAATATGCTGAACCAGATTGGCCATAAGAAAAACATTCCCGAATTCATCAATAAAGCCCGCGACAACAATGATCCGTTCCGGTTATTTGGCTTTGGTCATCGGGTTTACAAGAATTTTGATCCACGCGCCAAAGTTCTGCGCAAGGCCTGCCATGATGTACTTGGCAAGCTTGGGATCAATGATCCACTTCTCGAATTGGCGATGGAGCTTGAAGAACTGGCCGTCAATGATGGCTATTTCATCGAAAAGAAGCTATATCCAAATGTGGATTTCTATTCAGGCATCATTTTGAAGGCGATGGGTTTCCCAACGTCAATGTTCACCGTGCTGTTTGCCGTAGCGCGGACAACCGGCTGGATTGCGCAATGGAACGAAATGATTACCGACCCGACCCAGCGAATTGGCCGCCCTCGACAGCTTTATACTGGGCCTACCGAGCGTCCTTATAAAGATTTGCAATCGCGTTAGGATGTCATCAAATTTTACCGCATAAATCAAACTGGTTTGTTTTTAATCAAGCCAATTTTTTAACGCGCTAATTACCAATTCATCAAATGATTGGGCTCCGCCAGTCAGTAAGCTTTTAAGCTCGATCGCAGCGTGTCTTGCGCTGGATTTTGCGTTGGCGTCATAAAGACAGTCCAATGTTGCGGCAGCAAGAGTTTTGCCCGTTGCCGCTTCTTGAAAGTAAAAGGGATAAAGTGGGCGGCCAAGGATGGCATTTGGTAAAATCGCCTTATCCAGATCAACCAACCGTCGACCGATAAAGCCACTGAACGCGCCGGTAATATAACAGGTCACCCCAACGGTACCGCACAAAGCCGCTTGCAAAGTTATCGTCCCTGATGTCGCTATCATCGCATCACTTGTCTGCAATGCGGGGATTAAATCTTCTGGCTGATCAAGAATGGTGACGCCACTTCCCTCAACAAGACTCTTGATCAGTGGCAAAAGATGAGGCACGGCTGGCAACACAAAGTCTAAATTTGGATCATGCCGTTTGATGATAGCTGTTGCGGCAAGCATTTCTGGCAGAATGAGGCTGATTTCGCTTCGTCGACTTCCCGGTAATAATATGATTTTATTGAATTTTGTTCTTAATTCTTTGATCGTTTCACCAGCCGGCTTGGCGGGTAAAAAATTACCGAAGGCTTCGGGATGTCCAATAAAATGCGCATCTAGCCCGAATGGTTTGAAATAATCAGGTTCAAATGGAAATAGACAAAAAAGACCATCCATAACAGTGGCAAATTTTTTCGCCCGCCACCTGCCCCAGGCCCATACCGTCGGGGCAACGCAATGGATGATGGGCACTGACCAGCCAACGGCTTTCATACGGCGTTTTAAACGCGACGCGAACCGTATGGCAAATCCTTTATTATCAACGGTAAGAATCAGCCGCGGCCGTGCTTTTATAACCTGTTCAACAATATCATCAGCAAGGCTGGATAGACGCCGATAGGCTTTTAACGCGCCGCCAAATCCCATGACCGATAGCGTTTCCATATCCACCCAAGACTCAAGCCCTTCAGCCTGCATTAACCTGCCACCAACCCCAATCCAGTCAGGTTTTTCATAAGCGTTATTCACCGCCCGCATGAGATGAGCCGCCAATTGATCACCCGATGCCTCACCTGCAAGGATAAAAATTGGCGCTGTCATGATGTGATGCTGCTATCAATGCCGATCAAGGTAACGCCATGCGTCTTACATAGCGCTTTGATTGCCACAATATCATCGGCGAGCAGCACAGAATCTGCCTCAATTGCCAAAAGTGACAGGCCAGCATCTGCCGCTGACAAAATGGTGTTACAGCCCATCACCGGCATATCAAGGCGGAAATCTTGTGCGCTTTTGCGCATTTTAACAAGACAGGCAATGCCACCATCCGGATCAAGAAGCGCGGCTGTACGCGCAATCATAGCATCACTACCTTCAGCCGCTTCAATTGCAATCACTCGGCCATTCTGGACAATCACTGACTGTCCAACATCATGCTTTCCCAGTGCGACGAGAATGGCAACGCCAACGGCGATCATATCCATAGATTGTGCATCAGGCTTAGCGCCTGCAACAAGTCCCAACGGCATTTTGCGATTTGGCAGAAAGGCGTCAACCGCCATAGTTTCAACCCCTTTTTCAGCAAAATACGTCGCCACATGGCGAAGCGCATTATCATCACCTTTGGTCATCATCTGACCAAGCAGTTTCACCCCGTCAAAATCTGGTCTTAACGCCGCCATTGATGGCCATGAGACCTTTCCGACCATGACCAGTTTTTTGATTTTATGCTGAACCATGATGGCGCGGGTTTCGCCAATCGCACCAAGCCGAATTGGCATGGTGCGATAAGCGGTGAAATCAGCGTCAGCCTGTCCATTTATCGGCAGGATCAGAACATCAAAACCGGCAGCGGTTGCCGCCGCGGCAACTTCAACCGGCAATTGGCCCTTTCCGGCGATAATAGCAAGCCGAGTCATATCCTTGGTGAACCCTTTTGGCAATCCTGCAGCGCTTATGCCCTTTTAGCGTTTGAATGACTGGCAAACACCATTGCGGCCAGCATTATCAATAAAATCAAACAGAAGATCAAATTCTGGCTTGCCAGCGAAGTGAGCCTTTACATCCTGTAACCGGCTGGTAAAAAGCCCATCTCCTCGAATCAACTGTCGAAAAAGATCGCGCAATGCGGTGACGGTCGCTGGGGCAAAGCCACGCCGATCCAGCCCAACAACATTGATCCCACTAAGACGCGCCCGATTTCCGGCAGCAATGCAATAAGGGATAATATCGGCATCAACAAGACTATGCGCACCAACCATCGCATGTGGGCCAACACGGCACCATTGCTGAACCGCCGAAAAACCGCCAAGCATGACATGATCGCCAATTTTTACATGCCCGCCAAGCGAGGCGTTATTGGCAAAAATGACATTATTGCCAATAACACAATCATGAGCTACATGTGCCCC
>CAJYBL010000174.1 GCA_913064995.1 uncultured Alphaproteobacteria bacterium | reverse complement strand
CCACAAACAGGGCCGTTTCACCTGACGCTTCGCCTTGAAGGACGGCATGTTCATTTCGACATTCGCCAAGCCAATGAAACCCCATTGATCCAGTTTTTTATGGCAATGGGGCCATTGCGCCGCGTCATGCGTGATTATTTCCATGTTTGCGATACTTATTATGACGCCATTCGCACGAAATCACCGTCACAGATTCAGGCCATTGATATGGGGCGGCGCGCCCTTCACAATGAAGGGTCGGAATTATTGCAGGCACGACTTGAAGGCAAGGTTGAAACTGATTTTCAAACAGCGCGACGCCTTTTTACCTTGATTTGTGTTTTGCAAAGCCGCTAGGGGGCAAAGATCAGACATGAGCATTCAAACTTCAGCTGCCGATGGAGGCCGCTCTGGCAAAAAGAATGTTGGGGCTATCTTATTCGCCTGTAATATTAATGCGGTTCGCTCGGCGATGGCTGAAGCCATGGTAAAAGTGACCTTTCCAAAGGAAATATTTGTTGACTCATGCGGTGTTGCACCCGGCAATCCGGACGGATTTGCCATTGCGGTCATGGCGGAAATTGGCATTGATATGGGGGCGCATCAGCCCAAATCTTTTGATGATCTCGATTCCGAATTTTACGATGTCATCATTTCCTTTTCGCCCGAAGCGCATGCTGCCGCGGTTGAACTGACGCAAAGCATGGATTGTGAAACGCTGTATTGGCCGGTTGATAATCTGGCTGAACTAACCGGATCACGCGAAGAACGTTTGCGCGCCTATCGGCATGTGCGTGACGATATTCAATCAAAACTTGAAAATTACTTGAATAAGCCAGTCGCAGTAAAAACTTGACCTTTTTGCCAAATTTGCGCATGTCTATGGCTCATTTTCATTTGATGGAAAGGCTAACATGGCCAAAGAAGGCGTAATCGAGTTTTCAGGAACGGTAGCAGAACTGCTTCCAAATGCGATGTTTCGCGTTAAACTCGACAATGATCACGAAGTGCTTGCTCACACTAGTGGCAAGATGAGAAAAAACCGTATTCGGGTCCTTGCTGGTGACCGCGTCAATGTAGAGATGACGCCGTATGACCTCAGTAAAGGCCGGATTACCTTTCGGTTTAAATAAACACAGCCGCCACGCCATATGGTGTGGCCCTTTCGGCTTGCGAAGCGGCTATGATGCTCTAACGCGAACGAGCAGGAGTGCAAGTCGGCGTGCTAAAGCAAAATCACCAAAATCCCCAACACCTCGTTCTTGCCTCGGCATCACCGCGACGGTTAGATCTGCTTGGGCAAATTCACATTATCCCCAATCAAATCTTGCCTGCGGATAGTGATGAAACGCCGCATCATCAAGAACGCCCGAATGATTACGCGCTGCGCATGGCGTGTGAAAAGGCATTGATTGTTGCCAAAAAGCTAACGTCGGCGAGGGCCAGCGCCTTTATTCTGGCTGGTGATACAGTGGTTGCTGCTGGGCGGCGGATTATACCAAAGGCCGAAACCGAACAGCAGGCGCGTGCATGCCTGTCAATTTTGTCGGGTCGGCGGCACCGTGTCTATGGCGGGATTGCGCTATGTTTGCCGGATGGCAGTCTGCGTCATCGGCTGGTGACAAGCCATGTCCGCTTCCGGCGGCTTTCGGCACTGGATATTGATCATTATGTTGATCGGGGCGATTGGCAGGGCAAGGCTGGCGGTTATGCCATTCAAGGGCTGGCGGCAAGGTTTGTTCGCGCGATTGATGGCAGCTATTCGAATATTGTTGGTTTCAGCCTTTATGATGTCGCTGCGATGCTTGATGCGGCTGGCTGGCGCGGCCCAGAACAGCTGCCCAGCCAATTACCACCCTCTACGTGATACCGCTCGCCATGCATAAGCTTACCGTAAAAAAATTATTTCTTGAGATCGCCCCTGGCCAAAAAAGGCTGGGGTTTTTCGGTAAAGATGATCGCCTTTTGGATGTGTGGTTCGATTCGCTTCATCGCCCGAATTTGATTGGCAGTGTCCATAATATTCGCATCGAGCGTGTTTTTCCCAACCAGAATCGTGCAACCGGCCGTCTTGACGATGGCGTGCTGATCAGTGTCAGGCTTCGAAGGGCCGATGCGGCATTGGCCAATGCTGGTGCCATTTTGCCAGTGACCATTACCGCCGCGCCGCGTCATGGTAAACCGTGGCAAGCAATGATTGGCGCCAGATTGGCAAGCGACTGCATGATCCTGCTTATTGGTCTTCCCGAAGGCGCTGCGGCGACAGAGTTGTCAAGTCGGATTCCCGTTGAGCAACGCGCCGCGTTAAAGGCACGTTTGGCAGCCGAAGCAATGCATGAATTGCCGGCTGGGTTTGGCGTGATTTTACGCCGAAACGCGGTGGATTTGCCCAATTTTGCCAGTGAGGTTTCTCGCCTTGTTGGCATGTGGCAAACCAGTGCCAGCGAAATACCAAAAAACCAAACAGGAATTGTCTTTGATGGCGGTGGCCTTTTGGCACGCGCGAAGCGGCTTGTTGGTGATGTCATGGTTCTGGATGATCCGGCGCGTGAGGCTGAAATGTCTTGTTTGCTTGACGACGCGATTGCCGCGGCAGTTTTGCCAAAAGTTCCGCTTACCTTTGGTGGGCATTTATGGTGCGAGCAAAGTCATGCGCTATGGTCGATTGATCTGGATAGCAACGGGGTCAGTGATTTTGACCGGCTGTTTGATGAAGCGGCCAACGAAATTGCACGGCAAATCCGGCTTCGTGCGATGTCGGGGCCAGTGCTGATTGATGTGCCGCGCATGGCAATTCCAAAGGGTAAAAAATTTCGCAAAGCGTTGCAGAATGCGCTTGCCAATGACCCGCGCCAACCGGATTTTCTTGGCATGACCCGTGGCGGCTTATTGGAATTGCAAATCGCGCATGGCGAGATAGCGCTTGATGCGGTCATGCAGGATCAACCAGCACAGGATGCGCTTGCTGGTTTGCGGCGTGTTATGGCGCAACCGGCCTTTCAACCGGTTAAGCTGGCGGTTAGTCAGGCAATGGCCGTTTGGCTTGAGGGACCTGGCAGATCCGCCCTCGATCAGCTTGACAGACAGCTTCAGCTTGTTGTCTGGTCAGATGATACGCATAATCATGCAGCACATATTCTTGGATAATGGCGATAAATGATGAGTGACACAAAGCAAAACCAGCAATCAGAACCGACGAAATCTGTAGCAAAATCTGCGGCAAAGCTACTGCCAAAATGCCCAACCTGCGGTGCGCCAGCCGATGCCAAGGCGCGCCCCTTTTGCTCGTCGCGCTGCGCCGATGTTGACCTTGGCAATTGGTTTCAGGGGAAATATGCGATTCCAGCGGTTGATTCGGCTGATGACACAATTATCGAGGCACTTCTTGCCGGTGACATGGCATCGCCACAAAATGAGGATGACTGCTAGTTCCCTGCCAGCGCTGTTGATCAAACAAGCTTTGGTTTTTTAGGTGAATTCAGGCTGGACAGCGGCAGGCCAAGCCGTTATATCCGTCATATCAGGCGCGTGTGGCGGTAGCTATATGTTTGGTTCGCGCTGGATTGTCAAAGTGGCCCCATTTGCGGTCACAAAGACGCCCGGGTAGCTCAGTTGGTAGAGCAGCGGACTGAAAATCCGCGTGTCGGTGGTTCGAATCCGCCCCCGGGCACCA
>CAJYBL010000173.1 GCA_913064995.1 uncultured Alphaproteobacteria bacterium | reverse complement strand
CGCTGCGACCAAATTAGCGGTACGCGCAATGTATGTTTTTGCCGTTTTAGAATCGATCATTATTCCTGTTCCGGTTGATCCATTGCTTGTTGCGACGGTGCTGGCGCGCCCTGCCCGTTGGCGGCAATTGGCCATTGGCTGCACAATCGCATCGGTTATTGGCGGGGTTGGCGGCTGGGCGATTGGCCGTTTTTTCAGCCTTCATATTCACGATTGGCTGGCTGTTCTGCCGGCCAAGCTTGCCGCGCCAGCCGCCTTTGCCGCGGTTGAAACCGGCTTTGCCGAATTTGGCATTTTTCTGGTGTTTCTTGGCGCTTTTTCACCGCTTCCTTACAAGGTTATTGCGGTCAGCGCCGGCCTCGGTGGTTTTGGTCTTTTGCCTTTTGTTCTGACTTCGATCATTGGCCGTGGTTTGCGATTTGCGATTATCGCTGCTATTGCAAGACATAATGGAAACCCTAAGATAGTGATCTTGCTGGTGACGGCGCTTGTCTGTTTATTTGCCGTTGCAATTGGGATGACGCGATGAACAAACCTATCATTCCCCTGATTGGCTATCGGCTTGGCCTGATGATCGCTGGCGGCATTTCCACTGGCTTGCTGGGCGGTGCAATATTATTTCAATATGTTGGCGGTCTGGCACCATGCAGCCTTTGTATCTGGCAACGTTGGCCGCATCTGGCGGTGATGGTTTTGGCCTTTATCGGCCTTCGCGGCATTATGCCCCGCCTGATGCTACAGCTTATCCTTATCAGCGGCGTGATCAGTGCGGCGCTTGGCGGTTATCATGCTGGCATTGAATGGGGATTCTGGGCGGGACCAAGCGGCTGCACGGCCAATCTTTCGCTTGATGGTGACATTTCGGCAATGACGCAGCTGCTTCTTGAAACCCCGTTGGTGCGGTGCGACGATGTGGCATGGTCGCTTTTTGGTCTATCAATGGCAGGATGGAATGCGTTGATCAGTCTTGACATTATTGCCGCGGCACTTATCTCGTTAAGACGTATTTGATCCAATCCTGTTCCTGTCCGGCAAAGGCTTTTTCATGACAACGGCAAAAACCACAACAAACCGGCAAGATATCGAACGCTATATCCGTGTTGACCATGCTGGTGAACGTGCCGCCCAACAAATTTATCGTGGGCAGCTGGTGGTGCTTGACAAACATCCGATGGGCGAAGAAATCCGCCATATGATGGCGCAAGAGGTTGAACATCTGGAAACCTTTGACACATTGATCAATGAACGTCGGGTTCGGCCATCTTTGCTAGACCCGCTTTGGGGCACTGCTGGATTTGCACTTGGCGTGGTAACCGCAGCATTGGGGCCAAAGGCGGCAATGGCCTGCACGATTGCGGTCGAAGAGGTGATTGGCGAACATTACCAGAAACAGGCCGAAAATCTGGGTGAAGATGAAGCTGAATTAAAAACAAAAATCGAACGGTTTCGTGATGAAGAACTGGAACATCGCGATATTGCTGTTGATTATAAAGGGCGCGAAGCGCGGCATTATAAGTTGCTTCATGATGTCATCCAAACCGGATGCCGCACCGCCATTAAAATTGCCGAAAAAATTTAGCCGGCCCTGCCTGCAGTAATGTTGTTTGGCTGTTAAAGGGCCAGATTATTCATCACTTTGCAATTCGCTATCCCAATAAAGATAGTCACGCCATGATTCATGAAGATAATTTGGCGGAAAAGCGCGGCCATTTTCCTGCAATTGCCAAACATTCGGCGCTGCCGGTTTAGATAATGGATACATATTGCACTGACTAGGCAGCAAATTGCCCTTGCGCAAATTGCATGAACCGCAGGCCGCAACCACATTTGTCCAATTGGTTCGCCCACCTTTTGAGCGCGGCACGACATGATCAAAGGTTAAATCAGCCGCTGAAAAGCCCATGCCACAATATTGGCAGGAAAAACGATCACGCAGAAAAACGTTAAAACGGGTAAAGGCAGGGTTGCGCTTTTGCGGCACATATTCCTTTAGCGCAATAACCGATGGCAGGCTCATGTTCATGCTTGGTGACGATATCTTTTGATCATATTCCGAAATAATGGACACGCGATCAAGACAAACAGCTTTGATCGTGTCCTGCCACGACCATAAGGATAGCGGAAAATAATTCAACGGCCGGAAATCTGCATTCAAAACCAAAGCTGGTGCGAAACTGCCTGCATTCATTCATGTCTCCCTGTCTACAGACAACCTGTCTTTCCAAGTCTTTCCATGACGACCAAAAAAGCAAAACATGCCAGCGATTGAAAAACAACCCTCTGGAATCAAGATATGGCCAGGAACATTCAAACAGCCACTAGATATTGGCAGTCAAAACCACAAAGATCGTCAAAATCAGACGATTGCCCTAAGCTGGCAGATATTTCGCCAGAAATGCAATCGCTGCGGATAGGCCATCGGGATCAATGCCGTGACCAAGCCCGTCACAGGCCACGGTTTCAACCATAATTGACCGGCTTTGCATCACATCATATGCCGCGCTCTGCAGCGCAAAAGGCACAACCTGATCATCGGTACCATGAACCAACAGAACCGGCGGATAATTCACGCCATCACCAAGATCATCATGCCGCAAAAGCGCGCCGGAAAAACTGACAATGGCTGCTGGAGGCGCGGCATGGCGTAACCCGCAATGAAGACTCATCATGCCGCCTTGGGAAAATCCAGCCAGCGCCAATGCCGATGCTGGCAGATTCATTGCGGCAAGCGCCGCCGTTATCGCCGCGTCAATAACTGGTGCTGCGGCCACTGGCCCCCTCACTCGATCATCAATATCAAACCATTCGCGCCCTGCGGGATTCATCTTGCAAGGCGATGGCCCATTTGGCACGAAAAAGGCCGCCCCCGGAAATCGAACCGAAATCGGATAGGCCAGATCAGCAAGATCATTGCCATCAGCGCCCCAACCATGAAGCAGAATAATTAGGCTGCTGGCCTGACCACCGCGAGCGGGCGGGATAAATGGTCCGGCTAGATCGCCAAACCTGCGCATTTTCATTTACTCTCTCCCATGAAGCAGTGTCAAAATCTGTTTTCGCCTTGTGGTTTGTTGATTGTTACCAGTAAAGCGTCATTTTCCAGAATACTTATCTGGTTATCTGCTCGATTTATAACAAGATTGGCTGGCAGATAAGTTGTTAAAATCATCACGCCTCGTTTACCCAATTTTGCTACCCCCTATCGTCATTGACGAAATTGTTGCAAAACGATAGGTCTGGATCAAGACAAGTAGCAGGATCACTGCCATGGACCGCCCCGTGATTACCCGATTTGCGCCAAGCCCGACAGGGCGTTTACATCTTGGCCATGCCTATGCGGCAAAGGTGGCGCATGATCTGGCACGCCATTCGGGTGGCAAAATGATCCTTCGGATTGACGATATCGACCATACGCGGTGCCGCGATATTTTTACCGCGCAGATTTTCAATGATTTGGACTGGCTGGGGCTGAATTGGTATGGTAGCGTCAGCGACGCGCAATCAGGCCGCAATGCACCTCACCAATCACAACGCATGCCAGCCTATCAAGCGGCGCTCAAAACGCTTCAGGATAAGGGGCTTGTCTATCCTTGCTATCTTAGCCGCCGTGAATTGAACGAGCTGTTATCAGCACCACATACGCCCCCAGCATCGCAAATTGATAAAAACACCCCAGCTGAAACGCCGGCCCC